>CAZOLE010000421.1:0-1507 GCA_964580445.1 uncultured Porphyrobacter sp. | reverse complement strand
AAGATACCCTAACATTCATCTAGTTCACTTGTATCGTATTGAAAAATAGGACTTTGTTTGATTCTGTTGGGTCAACAATATCACCGTTGCTCAGAAGGAATTGAAGTTCAAAGGTCGCTGCGTAACCAAGCGAGCGCGTCGTCCATGTTCTCGAACAATTCGATCTCATGAATGGCGTTCAAACGCATATATTGCATCGCGGTGAGCATTGAATCTGTGACAATCGCACTGCGCACTGTGCCCAGTTTTACCGCTGCTTTGACAGCAGTTTTGATCGCTTCGGAGATTTCCTTAGTTTGCACCGCAAAACCGCGCAGATCGGCGAGCGAGCGCATCGTGCGCCCATTTTCAAACATTGGCCGCGCAGCTGCGATCAGCTCACGCTGAAAATCGACCATGGTGTCCATTTTCCAGAGCCCAGCGCACGCATAATGGACTTCGCCGCGCGCGATATCGTTGGTTACCGAAAATGAAGGGGCAAGAGTCGCCATGCGGGGAAACTACAAGGGGAGTTTTAAGGCTTTGCTAATTCTCATCGCTCTAGCGGCTTGACGGAGGAGCGAACTCAATAGGCGTATCTCCTTCTTTCCAAGGAGAAAACTTTGGCATGATGTTCTTGAACAGGTCGGAGGCTAGATGATCTTCGAGCCAGCTTTGCAGGTGCGGCAATTTCTGCGCGTCAAACCAGGCGCGATCCGTGTTCGCGAATTGTCGGATGAAGGGGAACAGCGCGATATCAGCAAAAGCGGGGCGCTCGCCAGTAAGATGAGGCTGCGACGAAAGTTTTGCGTTCAAATCGATAAGGATCGCCAGTCCTTTTTCGCGATGGCGCAATCGGAATGAGTCCTCGTCACCACCTGCTTCATCTGGATAGCGTGTGGGGTATTTGTAGCGATCGAGGTGATGCTTAAACGGTCCGTCATTGACTGCGATCAGAGCCTCATCATCGCCGCTTAGCCAACCATGCGGGTCATTCTTTGTCAAAGCCCACCGCATAACCGCCAGACTCTCATCAATCACTGTCCCATCGGCAAGCACCAGCACAGGCACTGTCGCTTTGGGAGAGACTTGAGCCAATTGTGGTGGTTTGCTTGCGAGCTTTACTTCGCGCAATTCTACTCCGATGCCGGCGGCCCACAAGCCCATTCGCCCACGCATCGCATAGGGACAGCGGCGGAATGAATAGAGGACCGGCAACTCGCTCATGCGCTGTCGTCTTTCATGTCCTCGCCTCCAGAGAACGCCAGACCGCCGGGAAAGTTCGCTTCCCAGCCGCCTTCTGGCAAGTCGACTTGGTCGGCTACACCGCGCTCTACAACTGCACCAACATGGCTCTCGCCTCGTGTCTTTGCGAGCTGTTGTTGCTTTTGGCGCTCAGCATAGCGCGCGCGCTGCTCGTCATTGCGTGCTTCGATGCAATGCGGGCAACTGACCCCCGGTGCGTAATCGGGAGAGGCCATTTCTTCTTCGGAGAGCGGCATACGGCAAGCAAAGCACTGGCCGTATG
>CAZOLE010000420.1:0-1523 GCA_964580445.1 uncultured Porphyrobacter sp. | reverse complement strand
CATGTCTTGGGGCCCTCTACTCACTCGGAGGTTTTCAGCTGTACGCGTCTCGCTCAAAATAGCCGACAAAAAAAGAGAGGACGGCGACCCCAATCACGAGCACGAACCGGAGGTTCGTGGGTTTTCGTTTGAGGGCGCCGTGCAGCCTCGCTAGGCAATACATTGACCGGTCCGTGTGTGCTTGATATCTGACACTTGTGAACTCTGCCCATCCTGCTTTCGCGCATCTTCTTTTGTTTCTCGCCTGCCTGGCGTGGGGTGGGTCTTATGCGGTCGGACGCTACGGCTTGAGCGAAGGGTCTGCGCTGTGGCTCACGCTTTGGAGATGGGGTCCGGGCGCGCTATTTTTCTCAGTATATCTGGCCTATTTTTGGCCGAAGATTGGCCAGATCGTACGGGCACATGCGGTCAGCATATCTCTGATCTCCGTCCTTGGAATTGTAATCTATCCTGCAACCCTGTTTCTGGCAGTGGCAAATACGACGGCTTTGAACGCCTCCCTCTATCTGGCGGCCACGCCGGTTCTTATCGTGCTCCTGTCCCGCCTCTTTTGGAAAGAGCCACTGACACCAGGCCGGTTGGCATCGGTTGTCTTCGGGCTTGCAGGTGCGCTGATCCTTGTCTTTCGCGGTGATTGGCACGCATTTGCGTCGTTCCGCGTGGCTACGAGCGATCTATGGGCAATTGTCTCTGCAATCTCATGGGCGGGTGGGACTGTTGCATTAATCGAATAGTGCAGTTTGAGATCTCTTTCCGTAAGAATTTATGCTGCAGCGTCGAAGAGGCTATCTATGAATGCGATTTCGCCCTGAACGCCTGGTTGTTTGTGAAGGATGTGGCCGCGCTTGATTGTTCGGATCGTCTCAATCCCACTCAGGGTCGCTTTGGCTGATCGCAAGGAGCGGAAGCTCTGGCGGTATCCAAGCAGCCGCTTCATGGCTGCATGATCACTCTCGATCAGATTGTTGCGCCACTTCCGGTCAATGTGTCGGATGCTGTCGAAATGCGGGTCATAGCGATGGTTGATTTCACGGATGACGCGCCGATAGGCCTGCGCCTTGTCAGTCACGATAGTCACGGGTCGATGCAATCGCACGCGTTCGATCGCCTTGTTGAGAAAGGCTTTGGCGGCTTTCGCGTCCCGCCGCGCGGTGAGGCGGAAATCTACCATTTGGCCGTTGGCGTCGATCGCGCGCCACAGGTAACGCCACTTCCCACCAACACGGATGTACGTTTCGTCCACGTGCCAGTCGACGCTTGCCCGGCGAAGATGCTTCTCGGTGCGCTTGGTTAGTTCTGGACCGAACTTTTGCACCCATCGATACACGGTCGAGCGATCAATGGCGACATCGCGCTCCGCCAACAGATGGACGACATCCTGATAGGATAGAGGGTACCGTAAGTACCAGCGCACCGCGCACAGGATGATATCACGGGGAAACCGATGGTGCTTGAAGGGTGACTTGCGCGCCATATCCAACCTCAAAAGCACGATCGTCGCCAAATGGACCAATTAATGCAAC
>CAZOLE010000419.1:0-1539 GCA_964580445.1 uncultured Porphyrobacter sp. | reverse complement strand
CCAGAGGGCGAAACGCTGATTTTACATCGCATGGATCGGACAACAACATCGGTTGAGCCCGAGATATGGTTAGCGTCAGACGGATCGGAGCTGACGCTTCGCCGGTATCCGACAGAGAACCGCAATGCGCCGCTCATGGTGATGCTACACGGCTCCGGGATACACGGCGGACAGTTCGGGCATCTTGCCGCAACTCTTGCCAGCGATGGTGTTGCCGACGTCCTTGCACCCGATCTCCGCGGGCATGGGCCGTCTCCAGAGCGGCGGGGTGATGTGGACTATGTGGGCCAGTTAGAAGATGACCTCGCTGCGCTGATCGAGTCCGAAGCCAGACCGGATCAGGACGTCATTCTCCTTGGCCACTCTTCTGGTGGGGGCCTTGTCGTGCGCTTTGCAGGTGGACCGCATGGGCACCTGATGGATCGCGCCATCTTGTTGGCACCATACTTGGGCCATGATGCGCCGACGACGCGCGCGAATGCTGGTGGGTGGGCGCATCCACTTTTGCGGCGCTACATCGGCCTGGAGATCCTCAATGGCTTCGGGATAACCGCCTTGAATGGCTTGAAGGTGGTTCAATTCAATCTCCCCGACGCTGTTCAAACAGATGCCGCGGGACCAATGACGCTCAGCTATTCCTACCGGCTCAACACCTCTTACCATCCGCGTCCCGAGCTTGGTGCCGATGTGTCGCGCCTGCCCGAAACTCTCTTGATCGCAGGGTCCGAAGACGAGGCCTTTGTGGCCGACCAATATCAACCGCTGATGGAGACCTTCACGCAGCTTGGAACCTACCATATCCTCAACGGTATTCAGCATATGAACGTCGTTGATGCTCCCCAGACTGCAGAACTGATAGATGCGTGGGTGCGACAATGAACAGGGTGCTTGGACGGCCTATGCACGCCATGCAACCCAAAAGTAGAATAGCCACTTTCAGAAAAGCATTCGTCCGTGTGTCGATAGCGCTAACGCTCGCAAGCCTTTGGTTTGTCCCTTGGAACTTGCTGAAAATGGCGCTGCGCCCATTGCCAGACACCATTCAAGAGCAGCTCGATGACGCAACAGCGCAAAGGTTTGACGGAGTTGTTCTGTATGTCGACCAAGCAGGACCAGAGATGATGTTCTCAAGCGGTTGGAGCGACAGGAACGCCAAAATCTCGGCCAGCCCAGATGCATTGTTCAAAATTGCGAGTATCACCAAACTCTACGTTGCTGTCGTCGTGGCAAAACTTGCGGATCGCGGACAACTTGCCTTGGACGGGACTGTTGCGGACTACCTTCCTCATTTGGCAGAAAAAATTGACCATGCCGACCGGATCACGTTGCGCATGCTTGTCCAACATCGCAGCGGGATACCGAACTACACGGATGCGCGGGATTTCCCCTGGCACGATCCAAGCTTGCCCAGCGGCGATGTCATGGCGATCATATCTGGCCAATCCGCAGTCTTTGAACCGGGAACGCGCCGCGATTATTCCAACACCAACTACTATCTGATCGGCGAGATCATTAAGTCGCTTGGCAATGACTACGGGC
>CAZOLE010000418.1:0-1558 GCA_964580445.1 uncultured Porphyrobacter sp. | reverse complement strand
ACAGCAAAGGCCACACCGCAACGTACCGCCGTCGCCTGTCCGATGGGCAATTGGTCCAAGTTGGTGATCGCAGGCTCGGCGTTTTGCGGAGCGGCGTTCTGCGCTGCCAAGGCAAGCGCGACTAAGCTAATCAATTTCATGGCACGCGGCTTATAGCCATAAGGATGAACCTCGTGCTACCGCGCAGTTCGTTTTGGACTCAGAGGAGAAACCCCAAAATGCTCAATCACATCATGATCGGCTCAAACGACATTGAGCGGTCGAAGACTTTTTATGGCGCGGTTCTAAGCGTGCTAGGTGCCGGTGAGCCGATGGCGCATGTAAACGATACCGGGCAGACGCGCTTGTTTTACAGCCACAATGGCGACACGTTTTCCGTGAGCGAACCTATCAATGGCAAGCCAGCGGAACCTTCCAACGGTTCCACAATCGGCTTTGCTTGCAATTCGCCTGAGCAAATTCAGAAATTGCATGACGTCGCGGTCGCTAATGGCGGTACAAGTGTAGAAGACCCTCCCGGCCTTCGCGAAGGCAGCATGGGTCCGATGTATCTGTGCTATTTCCTTGATCCGGATGGTCACAAGATCTGTGGGATTCACCGGCCTGGTTGAGGCTGGGTTCGTTACCTACTCAACTCAAAAACCGCGAATTCGGCGCGCCAATTGGCTCCAAATGAGCTGATTGGCCGTTCGTCCGCGAAGAACCAGGCGCGCTTAACAAGCGCGCCTTTTTCTTTTGCCAAATCGCGAAAATCCGCAATTGTGACGTGGTGGATGTTCTCTGTCGCATACCAGCTGATTGGAAGTGTGCGGGTCACCGGCATCTTCCCGCCAAAGAGCAAGGCGGTTCGGGTGCGCCAATGAGCAAAATTGGGAAAGCTAACAAAGGCCTTGTGACCAACGCGCAGCAACTCATCGAGCAGCAAGTCAGGCCGCATTGAGGTCTGAAGTGTCTGGCTGAGAATAGTGACATCGAACGCTTTATCTGGGTAATTGGCCAAGTCTGTGTTGGCATCGCCTTGCACCACTGACAGCCCGCGCCCCACGCAACGCTCAACCTTTTCCGGGTCCAGTTCCATTCCGCGAGCATCGCAGCCCTTCTGCGTTTCCAAGACTTCCATCAAATCGCCGTTGCCACAGCCAATATCCAGCACGCGGGCATCGCTTTTGACGCCATGCGCTATCACCGCGAGGTCTGGCCGCAAGCCCCATGACATTGTTCTTGTCACAGTTTGACCCCGGTTAGAAAGCCCTCGATCACACGGTCTAGCTGCGCATGTTCGAGTAGGAAGCTGTCATGCCCGTGGGGCGCCTCCAATTCGACGAAGCTGACCTTTGCTCCCGCCGCGTTCAGCGCATGGACGATATGCCGGCTTTCGGCGGTTGGATAAAGCCAGTCTGTGTCAAAGCTGATCAAGCAAAACCGCGACGACGTGCCTGCAAAGGCATCGGCCAATTTGCCGCCATGCTCCTCGGCTAGGTCGAAGTAATCCATAGCGCGGGTGATGTAGAGATAGCTGTTTGCATCAAATCTTTGGGTAAAGCCGCTGCCTTGATAG
>CAZOLE010000417.1:0-1560 GCA_964580445.1 uncultured Porphyrobacter sp. | reverse complement strand
CCTTGTGCCGGGGCACCCGCGCCCTCCGCCCTTCCGCCCTGAGCCTACTGGGATAAAATCTGGGTGGAAGGGTGGAGGGCGCGGGTGGCCCGACTTCGAGCGGGAGCGAGCCGCAAAGTTCGCACATCAAGGCTTCCATGCCAGAAACCTCTCTAACAGCGCCAATCCATATGCCTGACTTTTCTCCGGGTGGAATTGCACGCCAAGCACATTGTCTTTGGCGACCGCTGCCACAATCCCTTCGCCGTGATCGGTCAGCGCGGCCACATCCGTCGGATTTTCTGGCGCGAAGTGATAGGAATGCAGGAAGTAAGCTTCTCCCTCATCAAGCACCGCATGATCGCGCTCGTGCGGCAGCAGCGCCACATCGTTCCAACCCATATGCGGTACCTTGATCGCGGGATCGGTAGGCTCGATCAAGCGCACCTCTCCCTCAATCCAGCCGAGCCCGGGAGCAATGCCATGCTCCAACCCGTGGGTCGCAAGCAATTGCATTCCCACACAAATGCCAAGAAATGGAGCCCCCCCAACATGGACGCGTTCCGACA
The DNA here is from genome assembly GCA_964580445.1 of uncultured Porphyrobacter sp. Taxonomy (GTDB): domain Bacteria; phylum Pseudomonadota; class Alphaproteobacteria; order Sphingomonadales; family Sphingomonadaceae; genus Erythrobacter. Next base: position 1,012 of record CAZOLE010000417.1, on the reverse strand, counting down.
TCGCTTCGACCATGCCGGGAATAGCGTTCAGGCCTTGCGCACATGCCTTAAACGATCCGACACCAGGCAACACAATCCGATCGGCAGTGCGCACAACATTGGCGTCGGCGGTGATGGTCACATCCGCTCCGGTCGCCCGCAAAGCGTTATGAACCGAATGCAGATTGCCCGCGCCGTAATCGACCAGAGCAACGACTTCACCCATCGAACGCCTCAAGCCCCGAGCCGGTGAAGCGCGGAGCCCATTCAATTATTTCGCGGTTTGCCACCTGTTCGATCAAAAACGGGTCGGCGTTAGTCAATTGCTCAGCCTGTTTGCGGTTTTCTGCACGGATAAAGATCAATCCGCCTTCACGCGGCTCGCACGGTCCCCAAGCCAAGAAATGCCCAACTCGATACCCTTCCTTGAGAAAGGCAAGGTGCGACTCAAGCAAAGCATCCACCTGCTCAATCGGCACGGTGTAGGTCAGTCGAGCAATGAAAATGTTAGCCACCAAGCTGCCCCTTAGTGCTGGGCACAGCGTCGCCTTTGCGCGGGTCGCGCTCAACAGCGGTCCGCATGGCGCGGGCAAAGCCTTTGTAGATGCTTTCGCAAATGTGGTGGTTATTGGTTCCGTAAAGCAGCTCAATATGCAGCGTCAGCCCAGCGGTCTGCGCGACGGATTGGAACCAGTGCTCGATAAGCTCTGTGTCCCATTCGCCCAGCTTTTCCTGAGTGAATTCGGCCTTCCATACCAAAAATGGCCGTCCCGAGATGTCCAGCGCAACCCGGCTTAGCGTCTCATCCATCGGCGAATAGGCCGCACCGTATCGTCCGATCCCGGCCTTATCGCTCAATGCGTCTGCAAGCGCTTGACCCAACGCAATCGCCGAATCCTCGGTCGTGTGGTGCTGATCAACATACAGATCGCCGGAGACCTTCATCGTCACATCAATCAATGAGTGCTTAGAAAACTGTTCAACCATATGATCGAGAAAGCCGATCCCGGTCGACACATCATAGGTGCCTGTG
>CAZOLE010000416.1:0-1569 GCA_964580445.1 uncultured Porphyrobacter sp. | reverse complement strand
ATCTCACGCTTCCAAAATGGTGCCCGCGATTTAAGATAATCCATAAGAAACTCTGCCGCCGCAAAGGCATCCGCCCTGTGTGGCGCAGCTGTAGCCACCATCATGATCATTTCGCCCGGTAGCAGTCGCCCATGGCGGTGGATCACCAATGCGTCTCCCAAAGACCAGCGCTCGACTGCCTGCTGTGCAATCTCGGTCAACGCCTTTTCGGTCATGCCGGGATAATGTTCGATCTCCATAGCTTCCAAGCCGCCATCGACATCCCTGACCACTCCGGTGAACGTGACAATACCGCCCATTTTACTGTGACCCGACGCGAAAGCATCTGCTTCGGCCCCAAAGTCAAACGGCGTGTCCTGAACTAAGACGCGCATCAGCCGCCCGTCATCGGTGGAAAAAACGCGACTTCACGCACGCCTTCCAGCCGCGCATCAAAATCGGATAGTTCCTGATCCAACGCCACCCTAAGCGCCGAGATATCGCTAAAGGCCAAAGCGTAACGTTCTTCGCGCAGCTTCAATTCTTCTACAAGCTCGGAAACCGTTGCTGCGCTTGTTTCAATAGCTTCGCGCGGCAGGCCAATACGCTCGCGCACCCAAGCGAAATACAGAACATCCATCGCGCATCATCCTTTCAGATGTGGAACCGATTTTCGGAAATAGTCGATCCCTGTAATCAGCGTTAACGCAGCGGCAGCCCAAAGAAGCCCTAGACCAATGCGACCAGACCAGATTGCCCCGTTAAGCATAGAACGCAAGCCAAGTGGGTCTTCTTCCTCGCCCGAAAGGATCGCGTGGATCAGATCTTGGTCCATGCCCCAGGACCACATGCCAAAATAGTGCTCAAAGATCCCCTGACTAAACAGAACCGCAATCGCGATCATTTGAAACGTGGTCTTCCATTTTGCCAACTGCGTGACTTTGAGCGTTCCAGCCGTATCACCCAAAAACTCTCGCAGACCCGAAACAAAGACTTCGCGGAACAAGATAACCGTCGTCGGCAGAACCAGCCACGGAGACCAGCTTGAAAAGCCAACAATGACCATAAGGGCAATAACAACCATTGCCTTGTCAGCAATCGGATCCAACATGGCGCCGAACTTGGTTTGCTGTCCCCAGGCCCGCGCCAAATAACCGTCAAACCAGTCGGTTATGGCTGCCCCTACAAACAAGATAAGCGCGATCCAATCCGCATGAGGCCGTGTGAAATACAAAAACATCACGGCCACCAATGGCGCAGCCAACAGTCGAAGCGTCGTCAGAATGTTCGGTACGTTCCAGGTCATACCCTTACCTAACCGTTTGGCGCCCGGGCGAAAAGGGGCTCCATTTGGGACGGTGGGTGGGGCGTGTTTGCGCCCTTATGGCGCAAAGAGCGTCCGCCCCCATCTTACCATGCCGCTATGCCTCGTGAAAGTGATCATACACCTTTTGCGCCATGGCTTCTGATACTCCCTCAACCGCACGCAAATCCGCCAGGTTGGCACGGCTCACAGCTTTGGCGGATCCGAAATGGGCAAGGAGCGCGCGCTTACGCGCCGCGCCCACCCCGGGTATGTCATCCAATGGG
>CAZOLE010000415.1:0-1570 GCA_964580445.1 uncultured Porphyrobacter sp. | reverse complement strand
GTGTAGGTATAGCTGGCGATGGCAAAGCCCACTTCGTCGTCTCGCAAAAGCCGCTGAGCTTTGGGCGGCTTGCCCGGTATTTCCGCGATGAAGCCAACGCCAAAAACGCACTGTTCCTTGCCAGCAACCGATCGGTTCTGTGGGATCCGGCTACCGAACGTTTGGACAATGGCTCAGTCGGCCCGATCATCGTCGTGACAAAACGCGAGGCGCCTGGCCAATGAGCGCAGCGGAAACGATCCTTGTCATCGACAATTATGACAGCTTCACGTTCAACCTTGTCCATTACTTGATGGAATTGGGCGTCGAGGTCCGAGTAGAGCGCAACGATGCTTTGAGCGCTAGCGAAGCAATCGCAAGCGGCGCGGCAGGTTTTCTTATCTCACCGGGCCCTTGCACTCCAAATGAAGCCGGAATAAGCCTAAATCTGGTCACTGCGTGCGCCGATGCTTGCAAGCCATTGCTTGGCGTCTGCTTAGGCCATCAATCCATCGGCCAACACTTCGGCGGGAAAGTGGTACGCGGCGGGTTGATGCACGGCAAGACGTCCCCGGTCATGCATGATGGAACGGGTGTCTTCGCCGACTTACCTTCGCCCTTCACCGCTACACGCTACCACAGTTTGGAAGTGGTAGATGTGCCCGATTGCCTGATTGCCAACGCCCGCTCTGATACGCCAGAGCAAACCGAGCCAAGCATCATGGGCTTCCGCCATTCAGAGCTCCCTATCCACGGGGTGCAATTTCACCCTGAGAGCATCGCAACCGAGCATGGGCACGCCTTGCTTGCCAATTTTCTAAAGCTGTGCGGAATTGAACCCAAATTGCCAGCAAGGATCGCCGCATGAGCGCCCTACCCGATGTAACCTCTCCGCTAAGCGAGGCCGATGCGGAAGCCGCATTTGGCACTTTGCTAGACGGTGAAACAAGCGAAGAAGAGATTGAACACTTTCTTGTCGCTCTTGCAGATCGAGGCGAAAGCTCTGAAGAAATTGCAGGGGCTGCGCGCGCGCTTCGCGCGCGATTGACCCCGGTCGAAGCACCCGAAGGCGCGATTGATGTCTGCGGGACTGGTGGCGATGGGTATCACACTTTGAATGTTTCCACCGCGGTTAGTTTGGTCGTAGCTGCATGCGGAGTGCCGGTTGCAAAGCATGGCAACCGCGCAGCTTCGTCAAAGTCCGGCGCAGCAGACACCTTAGAAGCGCTTGGCCTTGATATGGATGCTGCCGGACTCACGGCTGAGAAGACCCTTGCCGAGTTGGGAATTTGCTTCCTGTTTGCAAAGAACCACCATCCGGCAATGGGGCGTATTCAACCCATTCGCGTGAAGATTGGCAAGCGGACAATATTCAACTTGATGGGGCCGCTTTCTAACCCAGCCCGCGTGGTGAGCCAGTTAATTGGGATCGCCCGCCCAGCTTATGTACCAATCTATGCTGGCGCGCTTGCGAAACTGGGCACTGGCCGCTCGCTTGTTGTGTCGGGCGATGAGGGGCTTGACGAACTTAGCCTTGCGGGCGGCAACGAAGTCGCTGTGGTGACTGGCAATCGCTTTGACATGCATCGGC
>CAZOLE010000414.1:0-1587 GCA_964580445.1 uncultured Porphyrobacter sp. | reverse complement strand
CATCTTCGAGCTGCAACGACATCGCTGTCAGTTCGGCATCTGCATTCTCAAGGCGTTCACGCAGGGCTTGCGCCGCCGCTGCGTCGGCCAGTTTTTCCGCCTCCAGCGCGCTAAGGGCTTCGGATTGCGCATCGCGCTCTCCTTCAAGATCGGCGACCAAGTTTTCAAGTGCGCTGCTGCGCGCGGCGGCAAGACGTGCAGCCTCTTTCTCGACATCAATCTCGGTCCGCGCCGCAGCAAGGGCTAGTTGAGCCGCCTCACGCTCTGAGATTTCACGCGCCAGACCGGCCTCGATCTCAGTGATCCGGGCGCTCAACGTAACTGTTTCGGCCTGAGCCGCATCACGGTCAGAGGTCAAAGTCGAAACTTGGCCCTGCAGATCTTCGCGCTGTGTCAAAAGTCCCGCGACTTGTTCTTCGAAGCTGGCGATCCGTCCGGATTGCTCATCTGTTTGCGCCGTCAGTGTCGCGATCAATGCCGATTGCCGTTCGGTCTGGGCAAGCTGTTCGCGCAGCGCTCCGTCGAGCTGGTCGACCTGCTGCTCCAAAGTTGCACCGCGCTCTTCCTCAAGCCCCAAAGCCTGTGCAAGCGAGAGCACCTGCGTGCCCAATTCGTCAAGCTCTACATCCTGCGATGTGATGGTCTCGCGCAGCATAAACTGAACGATCATGAAGATCGACAATACGAAGACCAAGACCAGCAAAAGGGCCGTCATCGCATCGACGAAGCCCGGCCAGATATTGGCCTCGAACCGTTTTCCGCTGCGACGGGAAAGCGCCATCTGCTTTTACTCTGTGCCGCCGCGCAAAGAGCGCGTGCCGGTCGCGTGCGGATCACGTTGTCCTGATCGTACCGCCTGAATGAGTTTGCCAAGATCGCGGTGCAGAAGTGCCATACTTTCCTGCCGCCCGGCGGAGACCTCTTCGAGCACTTTCAAAAGTTGAACATCGATGCTGCGCAACCGCATCCGCGCTTCGGGATCTGCGTCATTCTCGACACGCTCAAGCATCAAGGTCATCAGTTTCTCTTGGCCCTCGGCCATCTGATTGAGCGCATCCGTGGGCGCAGTCGTCTTATCGATCCGTTGGGTCAGTTCAAGGACCATGCTGGTCAAAGCATCGACCCGCGCATCGCTTTCTTCGCGTGCAGTCTCGGCACGGGTGAACAATTCCTGCAGGCTGTCAATCTGCTCGACCATGTGATCAAGCACCGTCGCGACGACCCCTTGATCAAGACCGCCGCCTTCACCTTCGCCCGATGCAAAACCAACCCGCGTGATCGAGCCGAGCCACTCTTCCATCTCGCGGTAGAAACGGTTCTGTCCATGTCCTGCGAAAAGTTCCAAAAGCCCGACGACCAATGACCCCGCGAGGCCCAAAAGCGAAGACGCAAAGGCTGTGCCCATGCCGGCAAGCTGACCTTCAAGACCGGACATCAGCTCCCCAAAAACTTCAACGCCACTTTGACCCTCTTCGGGATTGAGCGACCGGATGGTGTCGACAACGCCCGGAATGGTCGTCGCGAGTCCATAGAACGTTCCCAAAAGGCCAAGGAAAATCAGAAGATTGACGATATACCGCGTGATAT
>CAZOLE010000413.1:0-1589 GCA_964580445.1 uncultured Porphyrobacter sp. | reverse complement strand
CCTTCTGGTCCGATCAGGATCGCGCAAGGTCCGCTGACACTGGTGAAGGTTTCGCGCGCAGGCTCCCCGCCTTCTTCGTCGGCAAAGAATAGGGCGCGCTCCTGAGGCCAATCGCGCAGCAAGGCATCAAGTTTAGCTGGTTCGCCAAGTTCAGGCAGCGCGGTGCGCGCGCATTGCTCAGCAGCTTCGATAGTGATTGTTCGCGCGCGGTCCCAATTGAGCTTGTCAGCGACACAGCGCCTTGTCAGCACCGGTTGTATGCGGGCTGCGCCCAACTCCGTTGCCTTTTCCAACACAAAGTCGAACCGGTCTTTCTTCAACAGCGCAGGGCACAACCAAAGGTCCGGCACGTCTTCGCGGGCGCGCAATCGTTCAACCACTTTGAGCGAAACCGAGCGCTTGCCAGCTTCGACAACCCGTGCTGCCCATTCGCCCGTCGCATTGTCGCATAGGATCACGGCGTCGTCTTCGCGCACGCGCATGACTTTGCCGAGGTAGTGCGCGGCGTTGCCTTGAATTGTGACGTCTACACCGTCTCCAAGCTCCTGTTCTAAGAACAGGCGCGGCGCACTTTTCGGGGGCCAGGCGAGTGTTGCAGGCATGGCTTTGCACTACGCGCAGGCATCGCTAGAGAGCAAGCCATGACGGCGAAAATGGCACAGTATGGAATTGCGGTAGTGTTTTTGCTGCTTGGCGGCTGGGCGCTGTTTGCGCCCGCCAGTGTCATTGAACTGGCGGTGACACCGGAGTATCGGGACAGCACCTATCTCACGCGTTTCTCGATGGCGTGCTTCGGCTCTCAAGCGGTGTTGTTCGGCACTATGGCGTTGGTGCTCAAATGGCCTTCGCGCGCATTTCTGGTGTTTGCAGCGGCGTTGCTGCCATTCTTCTGGTTTAATTACCATTTTCACTATGTCGAACCTGTACTCACCTCGATTGGAATGCTCGATTTCGCTGGCAATGTTACAATGTTGGTCCTCGCCCTGCTCGGCTGGCGCGCAGCGAAGCGAGACGAGGTGCCCGAATGAGTGACACTATCGTCCCAGATACCGAACATCGTGGCCTGATCGAGCGTCTGCCACAGTTGCCGCGTGATCTGGCGCAACTCGCGCGGTTTGATCGGCCGATTGGTTGGTGGCTGCTGTTCTGGCCGTGCGTCTTTGGTGTTTGGTTGGCCGGGGCAGGGGGGCAATGGGTGCTGCTCGCGTGGCTTTTGCTGGGCGCGATAGCGATGCGCGGTGCGGGCTGTGTCTACAACGATATCGTCGATGCAAAGCTTGATGCTCGGGTCGCGCGCACGGCGGCGAGGCCTATTGCCAGTGGTCGGGTATCGAAAAAGCTCGCATGGGGCTGGCTCATGTTTCTTTGCCTAGTCGGCCTTGCGGTGCTGCTGCAGCTGCGCACTGAGGCGCAATTGGTCGCGCTTGGCAGTCTAGCCTTGGTCGCCGCGTATCCATTTATGAAGCGCATTACATGGTGGCCGCAGGCATGGCTCGGCATGGTTTTTAATTGGGGCCTGCTTGTCGGCTGGACACAGCTGCGTTGGGACAATTGGGAAGCGCTAGCCTGCATATATACTGGGTCTATTG
>CAZOLE010000412.1:0-1594 GCA_964580445.1 uncultured Porphyrobacter sp. | reverse complement strand
ATGCATGTGCTGGCGTGGCTGCTGAATCAGCGGGCGTACTTCTCCGGCGAATTGACCGAGGATCAGGTGCGGTTGCACGGCACATTGCCAAAGGATCGACCTTCCGATCCCAAACAGCTTGACTGGCTAGAGCAGGCAACCCGCGATCTGGTCGAAGAAAGCGAGCGTTTGCACAAGCGGATCGCTCGGCTTGATGAAGCGTGGCGGCAGGACTTTGAAATGGCTTCCCCTGCCCGCGCATTCCAAGCTCGTGTGGGCCGCGCATTCAGCGTCTAATTCGACCGGCGCACCCTTGCGCCGACTTCATAAAACTCAAGCCACTGAAAGAGCTGTCCTCCACCGGGTTAGACGCGCGTTGCGTGTCGTGCGCTCCATCTCCGGTTCAAACCGCATAAGTTTACCGCGCATAGCCGCTGCTGCGCTCGCTAGATCAGGGTAAAGCCCCGCTCCGCTCGCGGCGAGCATGGCCGCACCCAGCGCAGTGGTTTCGATTAGGTTGGGCCGCTCCACTGGCAGGTCGAGCATGTTTGCCAGGTCCTGCGCCATCCAATCATTTGCGGCCATGCCGCCATCAATCCTCAAGGTTTCCCACGCGGTGCCATCGGCTGCAAAGGCTTGCGCCAGATCATGTGTTTGATGGGCCATCGCTTCCAAAGCTGCGCGCGCAATCTCAGCTTTGCCGCTGGCAAAACTAAGGCCGGTTATCACTCCGCGTGCATCCGCGTTCCAATGCGGTGCGCCCAGCCCAGAAAGCGCGGGCACAATCGTCACTCCGCCTGTGTCTTCGATGGAGCGGGCGAGCGCTTCTGTTTCGCTCGCATCATCGACAATACCCAGTGAATCGCGCAGCCATTGCACGAGGCTGCCGGCAACAAACACCGAACCCTCAATGGCGTAAGTCCGCTGGCCGTCCAATTGCGTGAGCACCGTTCCTAGCAAACGGTTCTGCGACGTAGGCGGCGAGTTGCCTTGGTTGGTTAGGACAAAGGCTCCGGTGCCATACGTGGCTTTGGTTTGCCCCGGTGATAGGCAAGATTGCCCAATCGTCGCCGCCTGTTGGTCGCCAACAAGCCCGGTTATGGGGATTTGCCGCCCGAACAGGCCGTTTGCGGTTTCACCCAGCTTGCCAGACAAATCGACCACTTGCGGCAGCGCATCTTTCGGCACGCCGAACAGATCACACAGCCCCGCATCAAATTGCGCGCCGACCAGCTCCATCAACAGCGTCCGGCTGGCATTGCTCGCATCGCTGATGTGAGTGCCGTCGGTGAGTTTATAGACCAGCCAGCTTTCCACCGTGCCAAAGGCCAGCGTGCCTTTGTTTGAGGCCGCTTTAACCTCTGGCACATTGTCCAACATCCAGCGCATTTTCGTGCCAGAGAAGTAGGGATCGAGCAGCAAGCCAGTGCGTGCCTGCACCTCGGCCTCGTGCCCTGCTTCGCGCAGCTCAGCACAAAACGGCTCAGTCCGCCGGTCTTGCCATACAATTGCGCGGGTCAGTGGATCGCCTGTCACCTTATCCCACGCCACCACGGTTTCGCGCTGATTGGTGATACCTATGGCTGCGACCATCGCCGCACCCCCTACTTTAGGG
>CAZOLE010000411.1:0-1596 GCA_964580445.1 uncultured Porphyrobacter sp. | reverse complement strand
GAAGTGGTCCGTTTGATGGGATGTCCATCCCGAGCTTCGCAAGCTCTCGAGTACGTCCTCAGGGGTGTAATCTTCGCTTCGCTCTGCTGCCTTGTGCAAGCTTTTGGGTCGCGACGTCAAAAATTTCAGGCGTCAAGTTTGTCGGGCACGACACCTCTGCTTCGAACATGGCTTCTTGAAGCGTTCGCATTCTCGCGACAGGAGCCGTGTATTTCATGATCTGCTTTGGAGCGCCTAGGCTCTCGGCAATCTTAAATGCCACATACGGGTCTGCGGTGTGAATCCCGAAGTAAAATAGGTCAGCAGAAACGGTTGGTATTTCCGCCGCCCGTCGCGGAGTAAAATTCCGCAGTCTGATGCCTCCGAGAAAGCGGAGCATCTCTCATCACCTCTAGCGCTCCAGGTTTTGGGGGATTCAGAATTGCTTGCGTCAGTTCGCTAGAACAGTTGAGCAGATCTTTTGTTGTTTTTTCGTCCCCCTCTCGTTGATCGGGTCCGGCTCTCGTGAATGGAGCCAGCCGTTGGCTGTCTCACCATTGCTCACAAGCTCAGCAAGCTTCTAATCGGGGTGCTGACTGTTTCGGTAATCTTGAACTTCGCCTTCGCGGGTTTGTCGCGACCCGTTATGTGCGGGATTGCGCTTTCGACCGGTTCTCCGCCCTGAGTGAGACCGAGCTGCCAGCCGCACTGCGCGGACGGCCTTTCGAAAGGCTCTGCGCGCGGATCGGCGTGCGTTCCTTAACATACTTCTCGATCCGCGGGTTGCGCGGGACCGCCAACATGACATCCTCACCGCTGAACGTTTTGCTGCCACCGCATTGGAAGCGGCCCAGCGAGAAAAATGTGCGATCTACCGCCACATGTCAGGCGATTGCTTTTAGCAGAGTTTCGGCAAGTTCCTCGGGCCGTGACAGCATCGGTTCATGGCTCGACTGCATTTCGAAGACACGAACAGGTTTATCCGGGAATGCGGCGTTTAGATCACTGACCATCAGGTCCTGCAAGGCAGGGCGAAGCGTAAAATCTTCCGTGCATTTAATGAACACCCGATCAACACTACCATAGCGATCAGCGGTAAGGGTCGGTACTTCGCTATAAATGGCCGCTGGTGCGTCCGGCGTCAGCATGTTCAAAGCCGCGGCAATCACATCGTCGTCCCCATCGGCCGCAAGTGCCGCTTTTGCTGTTTCCAAAAAGGCAGGGTCCTTCGAACGAGGATTCCAGCGGAATGAGCCCACAACAGCGGGATCTGCGCTCAGGACATCACCCAATTTGGTCCCTTCCTGTTCTGGCACGGCAAAGTAGTTCGCCCACGGCGCATCCGGTGGCCCCATGCAAGCCGTAAGAAAGATCAACGTGTCGATCTTGTCTGCAGCCTCTTCGCCAGCAAAAGTGATGGGCCAGCCGCCCATTGAATGGCCAACAACAACCACACGCTCCGCACCACCGGCTTTAGCTTGGTCAACCGCATTGGTCACAGTGGCCACAAAATCGCTCAGCGGGATGTCTGCGATAAAGGAAGGTTCGGTCGCGAATGCTTCCGCATCCAGCGGATCGGCGTAGGCTTTAGGGAATTTCGCATTTAGCCCGTGACCC
>CAZOLE010000410.1:0-1614 GCA_964580445.1 uncultured Porphyrobacter sp. | reverse complement strand
GTCCGACAATGTGATCGCACCTGCTTCACCCACAGTCTCGGCCATTTTTCCGACCGGGTTGATAACCCCAGTCTCAGAGTTAACATGCTGTATTGCGAGAATGTCGCCCGCGCCAAACGCCGTATCGTCCGCGACCACTGGCGCATCGGGCACCGCGCGGAACACCGCATCATGCTCAACCGCGCTTGCGATCCTTCGTGTCGCCTTAGACCGATTAAGCGCAATCCAAAGCGCCTCGCTGGCCCCGCTGGTGAAGATCAATTCTCCGGTCCAATCGAGCGAGCTTTTGATCCGGTCACGCGCATCTTCCAGCGCCGCGCGCGCGGCGCGACCTTCTGCGTGTGGAGAAGACGGGTTAGCCCAAAGCCCAAAGCCCTCCTCCATCGCGGCGCGAGCTTCAGGTCGCAGGGGCGATGTCGCCGCATGGTCAAGATAGACGCGATTTGTCACGGGTTCAGGTTCAGCTTTCGACCTTATTGCGAATGATTCTTAAAAAATTGCACATTCAATTCAATGTGTCTATAGGGCCCGCACACGCTGGTGTCAGCCGACACTTTGCCTCTCATTTGAACAAGGTTCATTCATGCCATCCGTAATCTTTCCCGGTCCTGAGGGCCGCCTTGAAGGTCGTTTCTCTCCGCCACCGCGTCCGCGCGCGCCCGTTGCCATGATCCTGCACCCACACCCAGAGGGCGGAGGCACCATGAATGACCGGATTGTTCAGCGGCTTTACAATACGTTTGTTGATCGTGGTTTTGCAGTGTTGCGGTTCAACTTTCGCGGCGTAGGCCGTTCGCAAGGTAGCTTCGACAATGGAATCGGCGAACTGTCCGACGCGGCAAGCGCGCTTGATTGGGTTCAATCCATCCATCCCGAGGCGCAAACCACTTGGGTTGCGGGCTATTCCTTCGGCGCTCTTATCGGCATGCAGCTTTTGATGCGCCGCCCGGAAGTGCGCGGCTTTATCTCCGTTGCCCCGCCCGCCAACATGTATGATTTCAGCTTCCTGGCCCCTTGCCCTGCGAGCGGTATCTTCGTTCAGGGCGCTGCCGATACCGTGGTTCAGCCCGGCGCAGTGCAGAAGCTGGTCGACAAACTTCGCACGCAAAAGCACATCACCATCCATCACGATGAGATTCCGCGGGCGAACCATTTCTTCGAAAACGAAATGGAAGACATGATGACGTCGGTCGACAATTATCTGGATTTCCGCCTGTCACCGGACTGCCCGATTAAGTAGTGTTTTCGATGTCCGCTGCCCGTCATGGGCGCGGCCTCATCACTCCTTCGATTTTGAGTTGCGTTTAGCACACCCGTTGCAACCAGCGACGGGTCGCTGAATGCAACTCGAAAGTGCTTTTTTATCAACGTGGTATGTTGTATCCTCGCGGATGAGCGGTGCCTGATGGAACGCTCATCGGGCAAGCCGCTCTGCTTAACTGGAGAGAGGAACCACCCCGATGAACTATGTTGCTCAAGCTCAATCCCCCAACCCCACCGCTTTGATCGGAGCGCTCGGCGTCCCCGCCGGAATTGGCGCGCTTTTAGTATTCGGATTAGCGGTCACAATCGTGGTCAATGATCCCGTCCCTAACCCAAAGGCCACCCCAGAGC
>CAZOLE010000409.1:0-1620 GCA_964580445.1 uncultured Porphyrobacter sp. | reverse complement strand
GAGATAAGCGGTTCATCTTCGATAATTAGGACCGTAGTCGCTTGCTCATGGTCGATGTCCGACACAGCTTGATGAACCAATGCGTCAACCTCAGTGACGTCGATTTCTAGGATCTCGGCAGCCTGTGCTGGAGTGAAGTCTTCGAGTGTAGTGAGCAAGAGCGCTTGCCGGTTCATTGGGGTGATCCCGCCTAAGCGGACTTGCGCACCGGCTTCGTGCTCGTTTTGCTCTGCATCGTCGTTGCTGGTGTCCAGATGGACGCTGGACCAGACCTTGTTGAAAGCGCGGTAAAGCGGAATGCGGCCTTCTTCGAGGGATTCTTTCAGCGCAGTATCAGACAGTGCAGCTTCCAACGTCGTGCGCACAATTGCATCGCCGCTGGTCTGTGAGCCACTGAGCGCGCGAGCATAACGTCGCAGAAATGGCAGGTGCTTTGCAACCTGTTCGCTAATTGACATATCACGCTCCTTATAGTGCGACAAACGCGGGCTAGCGCACCCGACACGCCAGCGAACCCGTCCGTTAGCGCCTTAACGCCTTGCCGTCGCCCCTTCTGCTTGTTCGCCGAAACTATTTCGTATGCGCAATTGGAAAATTCAATCGAGAGAGATTTTTTTGTGAGGCTTGGGAACCGGTTTTCGGGTCACGCATTCACTCTATATCACCGCCGAGACCCCCTCCCGTCCAAGCGGTTGGTGATACGATCCCGAAGGCCTCCGCTTTACCCGAGTGGAGGCCTTTTTTCGTTGATCTTCTCACAGTGCTTTGGCGAAAATTACATACTCACGGTTGATCTTGCTTCCAATCGTATCGGCGATAGCGACCATCCCCTTGTTGTCATCGAGTATCCAGCCTATTTCGGCGCGCACGGACTTAAATGTCTCGTAGGATTCATTACGAATGGCGTTGATCATCATGAAGGCGAGCTGGCTGGCCATTCTCGAGTTCTGAAACTCCTTGAGTACGCCCATTAAGGGGACGCGTACGTCGGATCCGCGCGGTTTGCGGAGCCAGCGCAACATATGAAACCAGCCGAGCGGGAACAGCTTTCCGTCGATCTTTGTCAGCACGTCATTGACGTCGGGAAATGTCAGCATGAAAGCGACTGGCTTGCCATCAACTTCGGCGATCATGTTCAGTTCTTCGTGGATGATCGGCCGCAGTTTCTTGCCTGCATACGCGACCTCTTCTCGGGTGAACGGGACAAAGCCCCAATTGTCCGACCACGCATCGTTGAGGATCGAAAGCACGTCCGCGACTTCTGAGTCCCAACACGACTTATCCACTCGTCGGACATTGATACGGCTATTGCGGTGGCCTGACTTTACGATGCGTTGAACAAGCGGCGGGAAGTCAGAACTGATGTCCAAGTCGTAGGTGCGCAACCGCTTCTCGACGGAATATTCAGCGGTCTCGATCCACCTTTCATAGTGCGCCGGGTGATGGCCCATCATGATTGTAGGGGGATGGTCATGGCCCCGGACCAAAAGGCCAGGCTCTTCCCACATTGCCAGGGAGATTGGGCCCAGTACTCGGTTCATCCCTTCCTCATTGAGCCAATGCTCAGCGCGTTGGAGCAGCGCTTTCGCTGTAGCCTCGTCCTCCGCATCGAAATAGCCA
>CAZOLE010000408.1:0-1637 GCA_964580445.1 uncultured Porphyrobacter sp. | reverse complement strand
GAAGGTGGAGGCAGGCCAAACCCTGAGGCTGGGCGAGCGCACCGATGCCAAGCGGTTTTATATCCACTCCTTGCGCGGTAAGAACCTAACCAGTCTGCGCAGCGGAAACCACAAGACCGTGGGCGTTGTTAGCGGGGTGTTTGATGCTCCGATAAATGCTGTGCTGACTGGGCCGGGGACCAGACCTGCCCAGTTTGACGAGTTGGAGTTTACCTATCGCGAGGAAAATCCCGTGATCAACATCAGTTCTTGCAAGCACTTTGCCGACAACAAACGAGTTGAACCAATCCAGACACAGGTCGCACCCAAGCGGGCGACGCCTAAGCCTGCTGTTGTTGGATCGCCTAAGCCACGCGAACCAATTGGCACAGCGAAATGCACCGAGATCGCGCCTGCGATCCAAGGGACACAGCAAGCCGATCAATTGCTTGAAATGCACAAGCGAGGTTTCATCAAATTGTGCGGGGTTGAAAGCCCTTAGGAGCTAGCCCAGCAGGTTCTTCTCCGTCTCGCCAATATAGTCGCGTGTGATTGGCAGAGCGCGGCGATTGCGCGCGAATTGGATCTGGTAATTGCCCATGCTGCCGCTTTCAAATGCGGCTGTCGCGCCCGATAAATAGAACGTCCACATGCGGTAGAACCGTTCATCCATCATCGCGATAATCGCGTCTTTGTTGGCCTCGCAGCGCGCATACCATTCGCGCAAAGTCTTGGCATAATGCAGCCGCAAAGTCTCGATATCGGTGTGGATCAGGCGCGATTTCTCGCTTGCAGCCAACGTCTCTGACAGCGCAGGGATATAGCCGCCGGGGAAGATATATTTGCTGGTGAAAGCATCTGTCACGCCGGGCCCGCCAAAGCGTCCGATTGTGTGAAGCAGCATCACCCCATCATCGCTGAGAAGATTGGCACAGGCGCGGAAGAAGGTTTCAAATTGCGGCCTGCCGACATGTTCGAACATGCCAACCGAAACAATGCGGTCGAATGTCGCGCCGCTGCTTGCCAGATCGCGATAGTCCACCAGTTTGAAGGTCACGCGGTCGCTTACGCCTGCCGCCTCTGCGCGCTCCACAGCCAGCGCCAATTGCTCTTGGGAAAGACTGATGCCGGTGACGTTCACGTCATAATGCTGCGCCAGATAGATCGACATTCCGCCCCAGCCGCAGCCGATATCGAGCACCGATTGTCCATCTTCGAGTGCCAGTTTTGCCGCAATATGGGCGAGCTTCGCCTCTTGCGCCTGCTCCAAAGTCTCCACCCCGTCCGCCCAATAGGCGCAGCTATATTGCATGTGATCAGGGTCGAGCATCAGTTCGTAGAGTTCATTGCCAATGTCATAATGATGGGCGACATTGCGCTTAGATGATGAGGCTTCGTTGAAGGAGCCTTTGAGAAACTTTGCTCTCGCTTTGAGCTTGGACATTGGGGAGGGCGCTTTCAATTCGCCGCCAAGCTCCCAAGGCTTGTTCGCCCTCAACAATTGAACAAGACCCATCACATCGCCTTGTTCGATGATGATGCGGCCATCCATATAGGCCTCGCCAGCACCCAAACGCGGGTTAAGCAAAACATCGCGCGCGACCTTTGCATCGCGCAACCGGATGGCAATTTCGGGGAAGCCCGCTGCCGGCTCACCC
>CAZOLE010000407.1:0-1646 GCA_964580445.1 uncultured Porphyrobacter sp. | reverse complement strand
TTGCATGGGCGAGACAAAACAAGACTATGACGTAATCATCATCGGTTCGGGCGCTGCCGGGCTTACCGCTGCACTTGAATTGGCCGAGACCAAGCGCGTGCTGGTGCTCGCGAAGGGATCGCTGACGGGCGGCTCCACCGCTTGGGCGCAAGGCGGGATTGCGGCGGTGCTGGATGCAGGCGACACGTTTGAAAACCACGTGCGCGATACGATGATTGCGGGCGCTGGCTTGAATGACCGCGATGCAGTTGAGTTTGTGATCGAGGGCGCGCCTAAAGCGATTGATCGCTTGTGCGAGCTGGGCGTGCCGTTCAATCAGGAATCAGGTGATCTGCATCTCACGCGAGAAGGCGGGCATTCGCATCGCCGGATCGTCCATGTCGATGATGCAACCGGCTGGGCTGTTCAATCCGCTTTGCTGAAAGCCGCTGAGGCCTCTCCAAACATCACCATGCTGGGCGGGCGCACCTGTATTGATTTCATCACCGACCGCCACCGCGAAAACTTCTCTGCCGCCGGCCGGGTGTGGGGCGTTTATGCGCTTAATGAAGAGACAGGCCGGGTTGAACGCCATATGGGCCGCGCCACTATTTTGGCAGCAGGCGGGGCGGGCCGCGTCTATCAATTCTCCACCGCGCCGCGCGGGGCTACGGGGGATGGCATCGCGATGGCATGGCGAGCAGGCGCGCGCGTTTCCAATATGGAAATGATGCAGTTTCACCCGACTTGCCTCTACAATCTTGAGGTCAAAAACTTCCTCATCACAGAGGCTGTGCGTGGCGAAGGCGGGCGGCTCTACAATCCGCGCACGGGCAAGCGCTTTATGGAATTCTACGACAAGGAACGCATGGAGCTGGCCCCGCGCGATGTGGTCGCGCGTGCGATTGACGCAGAGATTAAGCGCTTCGGTCTGGACTATGTCCATCTCGATATTAGCCACAAACCGCCCGAATTTGTGCGGGAACATTTCCCGACGATTGATGAAAAGCTCACCGGCCTCGGCATTGATATGACGCGCGGGCCGATCCCGGTGGTTCCGGCGCAGCATTACACCTGCGGCGGTGTGGTGGTGGATTTGCAAGCGCGCACCGATCTGCCGGGCCTTTGGGCAGCGGGCGAAGTGACCGAGAGCGGGCTGCACGGCGCGAACCGGCTGGCATCCAACAGCCTGCTCGAATGCTTTGTGTTCGGCGACGCGGCCGCTTCTGACATTCTTGAGAATTGGGACGAGTTGGAAGAGCCGCCCGCGATCAAGCCTTGGGATGAAAGCCGCGTGACCGATTCCGATGAGCTGGTGGTGATCAAGCAGAACTGGACCGAGATCCGCCGCTTTATGTGGAACTATGTCGGGATTGTGCGCACGACCAAGCGACTGGAACGCGCCGCAAACCGGATTGCGCTCCTAAAGCAGGAGGTGGAGGATTATTACGGCAGCTTTGTCGTGACGACCGACCTGATTGAGCTGCGCAACCTGCTGCAAGCGGCTGAGCTGATCGTGACATCAGCGCTCAAACGCCATGAGAGCCGCGGGCTGCACTACACGCTTGATTATCCGGAGACGGATGAGGACGGCGCGCCGCAAGATACGGTGTTGGTGCCTTGAGAAAGTGTCACTGCAGATCCACTGGCTTTGGGTCCTGAACCTT
>CAZOLE010000406.1:0-1647 GCA_964580445.1 uncultured Porphyrobacter sp. | reverse complement strand
TATCAAAGTCGCCTTCACCGGGTTTAATACCGCAGCTTGTATCGAGATCAGGCTCTATTTCAGCCCGATCCCTACGATCAAAGCCAAGCAAGATGGATCGTTCTCCGGTCAAAAGATCGCCTGAACCCGCACTCTGGGCCATCTGCGCTTCGGCAGTGGTCGGCGCCGCAGTGACCAACGCGATATCAGCCCCTTCGGAGACCAAATCCGCATAAGCCTCGCGCGTATTCGTGGCATCAATCTCGAAACGTGCCCAGAGTTGACCCTCTTTACGAAGGATAAACACCGACCGACTAGGACGCGCGGTCTCTTGCGACATGGTGGCATCATTCGCACGTGCAAACCCCTCGATCAGAACAGGCATAACAGCCGTGGCGGCCAGTTGATTGCCGGAGATGCGAATGTTTGGAAGGTGGCCGCCCGCAACCGGGCAGTCCACACCTTTGCAAATGACCGTGCTGCTATCGACGGTCAAAGGGCCATAGATCGTATCGATGCGGTAATGCTCGCCATCAAACCCCAGGAGCGCGCCCTCAAGGGTTAGTTCGCCATCATGGCTGACAAGCCGCACTGTCTCCGCCGCCAGAGGCCCGACGGACAGCATCAACAGAAGCGCGATAAGACGCATCAAGCGCCTAGCCCAGTTCCCCGTGGCAATGCTTGAACTTTTTGCCGGACCCGCAAGGACATGCCGAATTTCGTCCAGGATTGCCCCAAGTCGAGCGATCATTCTCGTCGAACTCAACAGCAGGGGCGGCGTTCTCAATCGCGGCCGCATCTTGCTGTGGCAAACGCTTCAACAACTCAGCCGCCTCACTCGGGTTCTGAGCGATGAACTGCTCGATCATCTGTTGTTGTTCTTCAGCGCTCATCGGACGGAGTTGCGACAGCTTGGTTGTCACGTCTTCACGCAATGTATCGAGCATACCCTCGAAAAGCTGGAAACTCTCCGTCTTATACTCGTTCAACGGATCGCGCTGCGCGTAACCGCGGAAACTCACAACAGAGCGCAGGTGCTCTAGTTTCAGCAAATGCTCCCGCCATTTCGCATCGATTGTGCGCAGCAACATCTCTTTCTCGATATTGCGCATCTGATCGGTGCCGAAATCCGTGGCCTTCTTGGCCATGAACGCATCAGTTTCTTTCTCAAGCCGCTCGGTCAGGTCCGTGTCATCCACGCCTTCTTCCTCGGCCCATTCGATAACCGGCAGGTCGACACCCAGCTTTTCGACGACACCGACATAGAGACCTTGCTTGTCCCACTGATCAGCATAGGACTTGGCAGGAATATGCTCTGACACCAGATCATCGATCACCTGATGGCGCATATCGCGGGTGATCTCGCTGACATCTTCCGCTTCCATGATCTCGAGCCGTTGACCGAAAATGACCTTCCGCTGATCATTCATGACGTCGTCATATTTCAACAGCTGCTTACGGATATCGAAGTTGCGTCCTTCGACCTTCGCTTGCGCCTTTTCCAACGACTTGTTAACCCATGGATGCGCAATCGCTTCGCCTTCCTGCATGCCCAATGTCGAGAGCATCTTATCGAGGCGTTCAGATCCGAAGATCCGCATGAGATCATCTTCCAGCGACAAGAAGAACGAAGAGCGGCCCGGATCACCTTGGCGGCCTGAGCGGCCA
>CAZOLE010000405.1:0-1651 GCA_964580445.1 uncultured Porphyrobacter sp. | reverse complement strand
CCGCTCCAACGTCCGCGTACGAACCATACGTTGTGGTACATTTGCGCGTCGATTGCAGCAGGGTCAGAGCCAAGCAAGAATGCTCGCCCGTCGCCCAACTGGGTGTTGAGCCAAGAAAGTGGCGCGCGCATTTGCGCAACAAGGTGAGGAAGCTGCTCATTGGCGCGTTTGAGCCCTTCGGCCCAATCTTCCCCAAGATAAAGTCGCCCGCGATCTTCGGCAAAATCGCTGGGAAGGTCATCGCCCGCCGACCCAAGAACTACCTTCACTGCGAGTGAGAATAGCTCTCCATCGGTAAAGCGACTAAGACACCACATCAGGCCTGCATGGGATGTTGGCATGAAGGAAGGCTTTGGAAAACGCCGCTCAAGCTCGCGAAGGATGCATTGGCTGTCACAATAAATGTCTGCACCGATTTGCATGACAGGGGTGCGTCGATATCCGCCGGTCAGCGCTGTTAGCATCGGTTTAGGTGGCAGTCGTGGTATTTCGACATCGCGCCAGGCAAGGTTCTTGATGCCAAAGGCTACGCGCACTTTTTCTGCGACGGGTGATTGCGGATAGTTGTGAAAGACTATCTCAGTAGCTGGACCGGTCATTCTGCATCTCATCTTTTCGCGCTTGGTCTGCGAAGTATCTTACCTCTGGGTGGTACGAAACCCCTCTGACGTACAATGCGCGAGCTAGGTTCCTGACATTAGTGAATGAATCCACTTTGCAAGCCGGACCAAAGGCAGCTTTCGGGAACAAGTCTTATTAGATCTACCCGGTGTCGAATGTCCGAAATGGGCTGAAATTTCGAGGTGCAATTTTGCGCCGTTCCCAAACTGGACATTGGTGCAATCCGCAGCATTGGTTACTTTGGGCTCGTAGGAGACCTTAGCCGCGTTGGTCCCGAAAGGCTGGTTCCTGAAACATTGCCGTTCGCCGCGCCGCGCTCTTTTGGTCCGGGTGGTGCCATTGGCATAAGTACTTCATTGTCTATTTCTGCCATGGCGAAGGCGTCACCTATGCTTGCAGCAAAATCAATTGGTTCACTTGGTCTCGGCCCATAAGTGATGGCTACCCTTTTTTGAACGGTGGTAATTTTCTGAGATGGCCAGCCAGAACTCCCTGATTTTCCACATCTAAGGTCTGGCTTAATGACTCTTTGGGAATAAGACCCTCAATCACCGCTCAACCCTCCCGTGAGAGAGTTGGTGCGTTTGATACATAAGTCCGGATTTTTCTGATTTTGGGTCAGTTGATGACGCGAAGGTCAAAGTCATCTGACGTTCAACATTGGTCTAAGTTTTCAGCGTTGCGAGTGCCTCACCCAGATCGATCGCGCCATCATAGAGCGCGCGGCCTGAGATCGCACCGTCAAGTGGGGCTCCGCTCGCTTTGAGCGCTGTGAGATCGTCCAGACTGCTGACCCCCCCAGAGGCAATGACCGGGATCGAGGTCGCGCGGGCGAGGGCGGCGGTCGCCTCGACATTGGGACCCTGCATTGCCCCATCGCGATTGATATCGGTATAGATCAGCGCCGCGACGCCAGCATCTTCGAACTGTTTGGCCAGATCGGTGACTTGCAGATCGGTTTCTTCGGCCCAGCCACGCGTGGCGACAAATCCGTTGCGCGCATCCAAGCCAATCGCGACCTGTCCCGGAA
>CAZOLE010000404.1:0-1655 GCA_964580445.1 uncultured Porphyrobacter sp. | reverse complement strand
CTTTATCGCCGTCTGTTTTGACAGCAGGCGCTTCTGGTTCAGCAACCGTTTCGGCGACGCCTTCGGACTCTTCCGGCTTAGCTGCCGCTTCCTCTTCAAGAACTTTATCAAGGCCTTTCTCAAGCTTTGCTTTGATGCGTTCTTTCAAATCGTCTTCTTCAGGGCCGAAGGACTGCGCTCGCTTCCATTGGAAGCGGGCTTCCAAACGGCGTCCAACAACCCAAAGCGTGTCGCCATAGTGGTCATTGATCACCGGGTCTGTCGGGTTCAACTCCACCGCCCGTTGCATCGTATCCACAGCAGCGTCGAAGTCGCCTAACCGATACTGAACCCAACCAAGCGAGTCCGCGATATATCCGTCATCAGGACGAGCCGCGACTGCACGCTCGATCATTTCGCGCGCTTCTTCGAGATTACGGCCTTGCTCGATCCAGCTATAACCGAGGTAATTGAGGACGTGCGCTTGGTTTGGCCGGAACTCGAGCGCCTTCTTCAGGTCAGCCTCAGCAGCATCCCAATCGCCTGTGCGCTCGTAACAAACGCCGCGTGCATAGAACAGCGACCAATGACGGCTCTCCGGGTTTGGCGTTAGCTCGATCGCACGATCATAGGCTTCACCGGCTTCCGCGTAACGCTCAACACGGCGAAGCAAATCTCCCCGCGCAATCGTAAGGCTCACCTCGTCAGGATGATCTTTTTCCAGCGATGTCAGCGTTTCGAGCGCTTCGTCAATTTTGTCGACGCGACCAAGCGCATCGGCGCGGCCAATTTGTGCGATGCGATAATAGGGGCTTTCTTTGTCGACCGACCCGTATGTCTCGGCGGCCGCATCCCAGCGTTGCTGTGCCTCCATCACGTTCCCAAGCAGAACCCGTGCGGCTTCCATCTTAGGATTGAGTTCGAGCGCGAGCTGAACATAGACCAGCGAAAGGCGAACACCGCCATCCTCGCGAGCAAAAGCCCCGGCAAGGCCGAACATCGCCTCAGCGACCCCTTCTTGGGCATCACTAACGAGTAGTGGAGGTTTTTCCGCTCCGCTCGACGTGGCACGGTCAATTGCAACGCTCAGGACGGGATCGCTCGGCGCGGTCGCCATCACTTCCCCGTAAAGCTCAACGGCCTCGTCGGCGCGATCATCGCGCTCCAAAAACCGGCCATACGCTTCGGCCATGCGAACCGATGGCATGTCGTCGCCAATGGCAGCCTTGAAGGCCGCGTCCGTTGCTTCCGAGTCATCACCAATCGCCGTTGCAAGCGCGGCGTGATAGCGCCCGAAATAACCGAAAAGATTTTGGCCACTTAATTCAGCAAACGCTTCCTCAGCTTTTTCTGTGTCACCAGCACCATGAGCCGTCCAGCCTTTCAGCAATTGGGCCGTGATGACGTTAAAGCTGTCGGTGCCGAAACTCTCCAATCGGGTCTCGGCTTTCTCGTATTCGCGTTTCCGCAGGTTTTCGGCAACAAGAACAAGCTGTGCAATCCGGTGATCCGAGTCCGTCTCAACGAGTTGGCGCGCAATGGGCACCGCTTCGCGAACGCGGCCCGCAGCGACTTTATAGAGCACCGCTTGCTCCATGAGGTCCGTATTCTTGCTGTCCCGCGCCAATGCACGCGTGAAGTATGTCGCGGCGAATTCGTAGTCGTTGAGATTGGAC
>CAZOLE010000403.1:0-1656 GCA_964580445.1 uncultured Porphyrobacter sp. | reverse complement strand
ATCCAACCCTTCTGGGCACTTCCCCTGCTCGCCATCGCCGGTCTCGAAGTTCGTCAAATTCTTGGCTACTGCGTCTTTTTCCTGCTTTCACTCGGAACTATTCTAGCAGGCGGCTTGCTGATTACGGCCATGCTATAAAGCTCAGACTTTATGACTGTCTCAGCGCTATTCTTGTGGTGCGCCGTTCGATCGCTGCTCTAATCCTGTCTTGCCGCTCCCGCGTCAAACGCCAAGAGAGCAGAACAGGTGCAATGGAAAGAAACCCAAAAGCTGGAAGTAAGCCATACGTCCAGACAAGGCTCCACGTACCGACCGCGCCTGACTCCAATGAAGCGTATCCCAGCATGCCCGGAATATTCGTAGCGACCAGAACGCCCATCGCAACAGCCCCTTTATTGACCATGCCCCAAAGGGCGAAATAGACACCGGTTCTTGTCTCACCTGTGCGCGCGGCATCAATATCAATAACATCCGCCGCCATGCCATTTACAAGGACTGTGATAGCACCGAGCGACGTGGCTTTCAGAATAGAAAGAACCGAAAACACAATCAGCGAGCCACTGCCTAGCACTGGTATCAAAAGACTTAGCCCGCCGCCCCAGATCGCAGCAAACGCTATAGCCTGATGCTTGGAAAAGCGCCTGGAGAGCCAAAGCCAGAAAGGGATCGATAGCACCATCGCAACGAGTTCGGCCAATAAGACGACTGGAAATAGGTCGGGGCTTAGAAATACGTGTTCAAAGATGAGCGCCTTTAATGCGCTTGCCCCAAACTCAGTCGCGATCAGTACGAACGACATCAGAAGCAAGCTTCTAAACGGTCCATTGCGCCAGATCATACGCACTTTGGAAAAGGCAGACAGACGGCTGTTTTTCTCTTCCACAACTTGCGGTTCGCGCAGAACACTCAGCGTTAAGATAAACAGAAGAGGCGTTGCGATTATAGCAATCAAGGCCATGATGAAAAGCTGGTCGCCGAGCCCCCCTGATCCAGAAAGGGCGACATAGACTGCAGCAACCAAGCCGATAACTGTCCCCAAAAATCCGAGCCCTTCGCGCCAGCCAGCTAGCTCTGCGCGTTCATCGTAATAGGGAGACAGTTCTGCACCCAATGCCTTGAAGGGCAAATCGACCAAGGTGAACCCAAGGTACAAAAGTGCAGCCCACAAAAACACATAGGATAAGCCGACAGTTTCAGGCGGGACAAACAACATCCATACTGACAGGCAGAGCAGCGGCAGCCCTGCAAGAATGACGGGTTTCCTGCGTCCAATCCTCGTTCGCAATCGGTCAGAAAACCACCCGACAAGTGGGTCCGTGATCGCGTCAGTCACCCGCGTCAAAGCGATCATCAGCCCAACTGCAGCAAGGCTCAATCCGCGCTCTGATGCGTAAAAGGCAGGAATAAAGGCAACGACCGGGAGCGTTGCGATAGAGTATCCCAGATAAGGCGCGCCATAGAGGCCGCGCTGCCATCGTTTCAAGGACGTCGGAGCAGCCTTTGACACCATTACCTCCTGATACTATTCCGGCAGATACCAGATGGGCGAGCCCCAGGCTCTTTCCTGAATATCCTGCACCGCTTGCGGGAACTCATCACATCGCCCCGCCGCTTCGCATTGAATCTGACTCCAGCGCTTCGTCGGCTGCTCCAATA
>CAZOLE010000402.1:0-1661 GCA_964580445.1 uncultured Porphyrobacter sp. | reverse complement strand
GCGCCGCATCGCCTCCGAACCACACACTGGTCAGCCAAGGCGATTTGCCGAGCCATTGACCGGGTAGCTTACCCTTGCGCTCGACCAACACTTTGCAGCTTTTTCCGACGAGCGCGTCATTAAAAGCGCGTTGGTCACGGTTTAGTCGCGCTTGCAGGCGGGCCAACCGGTCGTCCATCACTTCGCGCGAGAACTGCCCCTCCATCGTCGCGGCGGGCGTGCCGGGGCGCGGTGAATATTTGAAACTGAAGGCCTGAGAATAGCGCACTTCATCGACGAGGCTCAGCGTGTCTTCGAACTCCGCTTCGGTCTCGCCCGGAAAGCCGACGATAAAGTCCCCGGACAGGGCGATATCAGGGCGCGCTTCACGGAACCGTTTAAGCAGCTTCAAATAGCTTTCCGCAGTGTGCGCGCGGTTCATGGCTTTCAGCACGCGGTCATTGCCCGATTGCACTGGCAAATGCAGATACGGCATCAGCTTTTCAACTTCGCCATGCGCCGCGATCAGCGCGTCTTCCATGTCATTGGGATGCGAGGTGGTGTAGCGGATGCGCTCCAGCCCATCGAGTTTGTCCAAGGCATGGATCAAGCCCGCTAGGCCCACTTTGTGTCCCTTTGTGTTCTCACCAGCCCATGCGTTCACATTCTGCCCCAGCAGCGTGATTTCGCGCGCTCCCGCTTCGATCAATCGCTGCGCCTCGGCAATCAAATCACTGAAAGGCCGCGAGATTTCAGCGCCGCGTGTATAGGGCACCACGCAATAGGTGCAGAACTTGTCGCACCCTTCCTGCACCGTCAGAAACGCACTCGGAGAGCGCCGCTTGCGCGCTGGCAAAGCGCCAAACTTCGCAATCGCAGGCATGTCGGTATCAGTCGCGCGTTCGCCCTTCACCGCCTTGTCGAGCATGTCGGGCAACCGGTGATAGGCTTGCGGCCCAACCACCATAGAGACCGCTGGCGCGCGGTTCATAATCTCTTCGCCCTCAGCCTGAGCTACGCAGCCTGCAACCGCGATCATTGGTGCTTTCTTCTGCGTTTTACCCTTCGTCAAACGGCCAATGTCGGAGTAAATCTTCTCCGCCGCTTTCTCGCGAATATGACACGTATTGAGCACCACCAGATCGGCGTCTTCGCCTTCAGGAGCTGCTGCCAACCCCTGCCCATCGAGCAGCTCGCCCATACGCTCCCCATCATAGACGTTCATCTGGCAGCCGAAGCTCTTGACGCGGTAGGTCTTAGGAGGGTTCGCAGGTTTCATAATCGCCGCAGCGCTTAGCGGCATTGCGCACGCTATTCAATCGCGCTTCGCCGCGCGCAGCTCTGCCTTCGAACGTTTGGCTACGTGGCGACACGG
Source organism: uncultured Porphyrobacter sp. (assembly GCA_964580445.1). Taxonomy (GTDB): domain Bacteria; phylum Pseudomonadota; class Alphaproteobacteria; order Sphingomonadales; family Sphingomonadaceae; genus Erythrobacter. The sequence continues at coordinate 307 of CAZOLE010000402.1, read as the reverse complement.
TGAGATTGGCTTCCCGGTCAGCTTCGGATGCTCAGCGTCCAATGGACCACACTCCACCTCTGGCTTATTGATCGGGTGATCGGTGTCCTTGTTGGCTTTGATGACCTTACGAGCGCCTTTATCGGTGTACGCCGCGATCCAGATAAGGCAGTCCCCGACTGTCCGAATGCTGTGTTTCTTGAAGCGCTTCTTTTGCGGACGGCAATTGATCTGGAATATATTGCTGGCGGATGCAGGCTTGTTCTTGCGAAACCCCTCCAGCACTTCCCCGCGTTCGTTCACCACATTGCGCTTGACCTGATTGGCC
>CAZOLE010000401.1:0-1670 GCA_964580445.1 uncultured Porphyrobacter sp. | reverse complement strand
CTCTGATAAATTTGCCATTGCGCGATGGGCGCATCACCAGACGCGAACCATCGGGAGCGGCAATCCGTTCGCTTCCTTCTAGACCGCCTAAGAGGATGAGCTGGTTGATTATGCGCACGCCCAAGCGGGTCGCCATTACTTTGTCGGCAGCCAATGGCTGCTCGATCCGCAATTCCTGACCGATCCAAAACTCCAATCCGACGCTTTGCAGTGCCCCATCAACCGTTTCGCGAAACGCAGTAAGGCCAAGAGCTGGAAAGGCTCCACCTTCGAGCCAAGCGGTTGCAGTTGATTCAAAGTATCGGCGTCCAAGTCCGGTTTTCGCATGAGGCCAATAAATTGCCGCCAGATGATCAAAATGTAGCGTTAAATCGCGCGCAAGGGCGATCATGCCTCGCACAACCGGCATGGATTGCTCACCGCCACTCAAATGCTGTCCTGGCTCGATTTGGACCGCTTCGTAGCGGAGACATCCAGGCGATTGATCCAAGTCGAAACGGTGTGCGATCTCTTGAGGTTTGCTCGCATCCCCCGGAGCCAATCCAAGAACATCGAACGTAAGGCCGTATCGCAACAATTCCAGCCAGACCGTGTTGCCATCTATTGCGCTGACACCTGATCTTTGTTTGGTATCAACACCATCAGCAGAGACCAGTTGTAAAGGAGGCGATTGCAAGGGATCAAACGAGATTGATACCGACTCAAAAGCCTCGGTGTATTCTCGAATCTCATCACGAGTTGGCCGCGTACCTTCGGCAAACAACAATTGCATCCCTCGAGCATCCGTTACGTTTGCCTGATCGATGGTTTCAGACCCCTTCTACCAAGCATTCGATCCATGCTTTAATGTTTGAGTTGTGACGCTTTTAAAACGCTCAGTCGAGTCACGATCCGGCGCTTTGCCCCAAATCATAAGTCATTCACCCCAAATCATAAGTCATTCACCCCAAATCATAAGTCAGCAATCAAAAGATACCTTGCGAGAGGGCTTCTGCGAAACCTTCGCCTAAAGCGCGGCATTGTTTTAAGTCGGCATTGCTCACGGTTTTCGACGCCAGAATTGATTCAGGGGTTTGCGCATCAAAATTGCAAATAATCGGCTCTGAAATTCGGCGTAACCGCCAACCGGTTACAATTTTGTCCATCTGCCGCTGAGCGCCAGATCCGTCTGACCCTGCTGCAATGATCGACGCAAAAGGGCGCCCTTCTAGCTGACCCAGCACAGGGTAGTACGTGCGATCAAACATCTCCTTCATTGAACCGCTCATAGTGCCGAGGTTTTCTGGACACACAAACACATAACCGGACGCGCTGCGCAATGTTTCAGGTGTGACCGCATCACAATGGATTAGAGTGGCTTTGCCAGCATCAGAAACGGCCCTTGCCATCGCTTCGCTCGCGCCTGTGCGGCTATGCCAAACAACAAGGAGGCATGGTTGGGTTGGAGTGTCAGCCATAATTACCTTTTTTGCAACACTAGCATCCTGTCGATTGTCAATGCCTACGCTCTGTTCCAATCGACAACGCTAAGGTAGGCCAAAGCTATGGCATCGCAGGCTTTCAATCCCGTCCTTGGCGTAAATGAGTCGCTCACTGGGCGCGCTTGGCAATGGCGCGGCGGCAATATGGAATTGGGCAAGGACAGCGGCAATCCCGCCTCGCTAGACCAT
>CAZOLE010000400.1:0-1678 GCA_964580445.1 uncultured Porphyrobacter sp. | reverse complement strand
CCTCAACAAGCTGGAGCATCAGCCTGCGAAAGTCATGGCGATGGAAGGGCATTACGACAGCTACCCCGAAGGCGCGCCGCTCATTCTGTTCGGTATTCCAAATGCCGAGGAAAAGCGCATCGATTACGCGATCGAAATCCCCAAGCTCTCCAGCCTCATCCTCAAGCACGATCTAAATGCACCTCTTGCGGGCCTCGATACGATCCCGGACGATGAAGAACCTCCCGTCGCCATTGTCTTCTGGAGTTTCCGCATCATGATCGGCATTGGCTTTGCGATGTTCGCCATCGGCCTATGGAGCCTGCTGTGCCGCCTGAAAGGGCAGCTCTACGAAGCGAAATGGCTGCATCGCGTCATGGTTTTGATGGCACCGTCGGGGTTCCTCGCAGTATTGGCGGGATGGGTCACGACCGAAGTGGGTCGGCAGCCCTTTACGGTCTACGGCTTGTTGCGGACGTCCGACTCTCTCGCCCCCATCGCGGCCCCAGCGGTCGCCGCTTCACTGACCGCGTTTATTATCGCCTACTTCTTCGTTTTCGGCGCTGGCACATTTTACATTCTTCGCATGATGAACAAGACACCGGGCGCACTGGATGTTCGAATGGGTTTAAACGATGCCCCGGTCCGCGCAGCGGGTGTGACGCCGGTTCAGCAGATCAAACACAGTATGGCTCCTGCGGATTAGGATATGGAACTCGACCTTGCTTTTATCTGGGCCGGAATTATCGCCTTCGCGGTGCTGGTCTATGTGATTCTTGATGGCTTCGATCTCGGCATCGGTATCCTGTTCCCGTTCTTGAAGGGCGAGGGCGAGCGTGATTTAGCGATGAACTCTGTTGCCCCGGTTTGGGATGGCAACGAGACTTGGCTGGTTTTGGGTGGCGGCGGACTGTTTGCAGTCTTTCCGCTCGCCTATGCGACCATTCTTCCTGCGCTCTATGTGCCCATGATCGCGATGCTGTTGGCGCTCGTCTTCCGAGGCGTCGCGTTTGAATATCGCTGGCGGACCGAGCGTTGGAAATGGGTCTGGAACCTCGCCTTCTTCGGCGGATCGCTCATTGCCGCGCTCATGCAAGGCGTTGCGCTGGGCGCGCTTGTCCAAGGTATCGAAGTTGAAAACCGCGCCTATGTCGGAGGCTGGTGGGACTGGCTGACGCCGTTCTCGATGCTCACAGGCGTTGGTGTTGCTGTGGGCTACACGTTGCTGGGGTCCACATGGCTCAACCTAAAAGTCGAAGGCGTATTTCAAGAAGCCATGCGACATCTCTCCTTTTACCTGGCGGCGGCCATGATTGCCCTGATCGGTGCGGTCAGCCTTGCGACCCCGTTCCTCGACCCGGCCTATTTCGAGCGCTGGTTCTCGTGGCCAAGAATTGCCTTCACCAGCATTGTCCCAATCCTCGTGCTCTATACGACATACCTCCTGTTCAAAGGCCTCCGAGAGAAGCGCGAAGCGATGCCGTTCCTCGCAGCCATTGGCCTGTTCGTATTGGGCTTTGCGGGCATCGGGATCAGCTTCTATCCGCATATCGTCCCGCCCTCCCTAACCATTTGGGAAGCAGCAGCGCCGGACAGCAGCCTCGAATTCGCGCTGGTGGGGACAGTGGTCCTCGTGCCTATAATTCTCGCTTACACGGCCTACGCCTATTACGTATTCCGAGGCAAAGTGCGCCCCGAA
>CAZOLE010000399.1:0-1678 GCA_964580445.1 uncultured Porphyrobacter sp. | reverse complement strand
GGGTGCACGCGCAGCAACACAATGCGGCCAATGCCTTCAACCCGCTCCGCCACGCGCAGAGCATAACGCGCGCACATTCCTACCCGCGAGGTAGCAAAGCGGTGCAGCAGTGATGGACCTTCCAGCCGCGCGATCAATTGCACGAAGCCAAAGCCATTCATCGCGGTGCTCTCATGCTGCCAGTCCGTCAAATGCTCTGCGAGCCGTTCATCAAACGCTTTGCGGTCGCGCTTATCGACGATCGTCGGGAAGTCTATGCCAACATTGCCGCCAATATCGAACCAATGCAAAGCTCGGGCGATGGTTGGGATGGCGTTGTGGTAGGCTTCCTCTGGCGAGCTACAATCGACGTCAAACAGCGCCATAGCTGGCGTGGCGCTGACCACAATTCCGCCGCCTGTAAAATCGATTGCCCCTGCAGATGCCGCCGACCACACCTCTTCCCACAAGCCTGCTTCAAACGCAGAAACGGATCTTGCTTTGAAGCTTTCGAAGGGCGTTCTCGGCGCGTCGGCGGGCACTACTTCGCCGTGATATCGTCCTTGGGCGTACTTGAACCGTCCGCGCTCGGCGATGGAGGCGCGCGAAATGCGCAATGCAAAGTGTGAGCCTTCAGTCAGTTCTGACGGGAGCTTTTCGACAAGGATTTGCACACCGTTTTCCAAAGTGGCGGTGCCGCGGCGCTCGCCGCTCGTCTTTGTTGTGAGCTGCGCGGTGTAAAACTCACCTGCGGTCAATTCGCCAGGCCAATGCAGTTTGGCGGCAAGAACCTTTTCGCCTTCGATCAGCAGCGCACGGTTTTCGCCAATCCCCTGTTCTTTGATCCACTCAGCCAATCTCGAACCCCGCAGCCTTTAAAAGCGCGCGCGTTTCAAACAGTGGCAGGCCCATCACGCTGGAATGGCTGCCTTTGATCCACTGGATTAGCCCTTCTGCTGCACCTTGGATCGCATAACCGCCCGCTTTGCCGCGCCATTCATCGCTGGCGAGGTAAGCTGCGATTTCGGGTTTGGAGAGCGATTTAAACCGAACGACATTCTCGCTGACCCGCGATCGAACAGTGCCATCAGGTGCGCGCAGCACGACGCTAGAAAGCACGGTGTGACGCCGGCCGGATAGCAATTCCAAGCATCGCCGCGCTTCGGCCTCGGTTTCGGTCTTGGGCAAAATGCGGCGACCGGCGGCCACCACTGTGTCACCGGCCAACACAAATCCGGACGCCTCAACGCCTGCCGCTTTTTCCAGCCCCATGCGCAGTGCATAGTCGCGCGGCCGTTCGCCCGGTTGCGGGGTCTCGTCAATATCGGCGGGTTGGATCGCATCTGGCACAAGACCAAGGCGCGCCAATAGCTCACGCCGCCTTGGCGATGCCGATGCAAGGGTTAGGTGAGGCGCGCTCATGCAGCGCAGCGAAGCGGTGGCTTAAGAGCCTGGCGGGCCACCACGGCCCGGCATAAAGCGATAGGTAATGCGCGCCTTCGTCAAATCATAAGGCGTCAATTCGCACTGCACTTCGTCGCCAACCAACACCCGGATGCGGTTTTTGCGCATCTTGCCCGCGGTGTGGCCCAACACTTCGTGACCGTTTTCAAGCTCGACCCGGAACATTGCGTTAGGCAGCAGCTCGACCACGCGCCCACGCATTTCGAGGAGTTCTTCTTTGGCCATGTACTTGTTC
>CAZOLE010000398.1:0-1691 GCA_964580445.1 uncultured Porphyrobacter sp. | reverse complement strand
GTCTGTCATATTCACCAAACCAATACCATGATCTTGTAGATCCGTCTGCGAAGAGGAATCAAAGCCATCGCCATTGTCTGAAATGACCACGGAGATGGCTCCGGCCTCGCGGGCCAAGACGATGCCAATCTCAGACGCTTGACCATGTCTAAGCGCGTTGATGATCGCTTCCTGGCAGATGCGGTAAAGATGTTCGGTCGTGCGTTTCGGCAACTCGCAATCCAACGAGCTGCTAACCGTCACCGCGACACCCGTTTGCGAATCGATTTCGTGGGCATACCATCGCAGGGCGTCATCCAGCGGCATGCGCTCAAGGGTTGCCGGGCGAAGATCACGCGACACCGTTCGCAGCTCTTCCAACGTCTCCCCGATACCATCCGTCAGACCGCCGATCTGATCGAGCAACACATCCGTTTCTCCGGCACGAGAGCGAATGATCTTGGCCTTCAAGCGCAGCGCCTGCAATGACTGCGCCACACCATCATGCAATTCACGAGAAAGCCGGGCACGCTCTTCTTCATGCGCTGAAAGCACCCGGTCTGACAAAGCGCTTACCTGGCGAGTCACTCTCTGGTGCTGCAAGATGGCCGCTGTCGAAATCCCTAGGAGAAACAAGATCAACATGAAATCATCGAGTACATACTCATCCAGCCAGGGAGGGAAACCCGATGATAAATTCGTCGTTGAAGACACATAGGCAAACAACAGCCCTATCAGGCCGACAAATACGGAAATCCATTCCCACTTCTGATCGCGTAGCGTCTGCATCAGCATTCTCGTCAATAGAATGATGAAGTAGAGCGTGACCCCAAACCAAGCTAGGGTAATGAGGATCGTGATAGGGTGATCCTGAGGCAGATGCCAAACAATGGGCAAGTGAAGACTGAAAGCGATTGCGAGGTTCGACCAGAAAGCAACACGCCAAGAGCCAACCGGCAATGAATACTCGAGCAAGCGGCTCATGAAATAGACCATCAATGGAAACGAAACAAAGTAACCTATCAAAACCCAAACAAAGGCGCGATGGGTGAACCAACCACGTTCGTACATGTAAAAGCTTGCTAGAAAACGCATCACAAAGATGACGCCGAGGACCAAGACCAGAGCCGACATGGCAGAGCGCAGCGGCAAACGAAACGCCATCAAGAGGCTTCCAAGAAAGAAGATGGCAATGGCTGACAACGCCACAATTTCAATCGTTCTAGCTGGTTTCTCTCCTTGAAACGCGCGATTCAACAGCACGTGGTAGTTGCCTAACAAGACCGGTCCTTTCGCCATCCCTCCCTTTCCAAAGCTCGTCCACACCCGCATCGCCAGCACGTTCTCAACTCCTTTCGTGAGTAAGGCTTCCTCGACACGATAGACGCGTTCAATCCGAGGCGCCGAAGCACCTAACATCGACGCCCTCCCATGACGCCCCACGGACTTGCCGTTCACGTAAACTTCATCCGCATTCCCAACCACGCCGAGATAAAGCGCCGCGTCACGCTCATCAAACTCTAAGGGCACCTCAAACCGAAGCCGATACCAGCCCACTTTCCACAGCCCATAACTTGAGGACTCCACCTGAAGACTGCCTGGCACCGCTACGGATTCCCAACCGGAATCATCCCATTCAGGCTCAGCCCACCGCGCCTCATCGCCCACACGAAACTTGGCCTCGCCGCTCAAATCAAGGGTCGCCCCTATAC
>CAZOLE010000397.1:0-1703 GCA_964580445.1 uncultured Porphyrobacter sp. | reverse complement strand
CCCCAGAAGATAATGTGGTACTTACGTGAGCCTTCATCTTCGCCAGCACCATTGATCGTGTTGATAATGAGGATAGCGCTGTCCGCGGACGTCACCAGGTAAGTCATCAGCAGAACCACCACGAGTGCCGATACAAGCGTCATCACCGCTGGACTAAGCATGACTTCCAATGTTGCGTAAAGCTGGTCGGCCATCGCTGCATTGATGATCGCCCCGTCAGCGGCTCCGTTAAGCTCAAGATCGATCGCAGTTCCACCCGCGAGCGCCATCCAGACAAAGCACATCAGCGAAGGAACCAGGGCCACACCTAGTATATACTCACGGACTGAACGCCCTTTGGAGATGCGCGCGATGAACATGCCTACAAATGGGGCGAACGCGATCCACCATGCCCAATAGGACACCGACCAGCCCAATTGCCAATCGACCAACGCATCCGCGGCTTCACTGCCATCGCGACTGAAGAGCGCGACCGATAGTCGCGGCAAATTGACGATGTAATCCCAGATGCCCACGCCGAGGAGTTGCATTGCATAAACTCCCGAACCCACAACCGCGAAAAGCGCGAGCAGTGCGAAAGACAATGTCATATTGATGTTAGAGAGCCACTTAATCCCACGCCCCACACCCGAAAGCGCGCTTAGCGTTGAAGCGCCGACAAGAACCACCAAAGCAATTACGATTGCCGTGCTAGATGCCGAACCATCATCGGCCATCAACCAGTCCGCGCCCGAGAGGCGAAACAGACCCGCCACGAATTGCTGAACACCGAGCGACATAGTGTAAGCAACGCCAAGGATCGTCGCGACAACGGCGACAATATCGACAATATGCCCGGTGATCCCAGACATACTTTTGCCAAACAACGGCGCCAGCGAAGACCGAATTGTTAGCGGCAAACCGCGGCGATGCGCGACATAGCCAATCCCTAACCCGACAAGCGCGTAAGTGCACCACGCGCCAAAACCCCAATGCAAGAATGTATAGACGTAAGCTGGACGGACATTCTCTGGCGAGAGCGCATCAACCTTGCCAGCAATCACATCTGGATTGTTCTGAAAATGCGCTAGCGGCTCCCCGGTGGAAAAGGTCAGCATTCCAATGCCAATCCCAGCTCCAAACAGCATTGCGAACCAAGAAAATCGAGAGAATTCAGGCTTCTCACCCGGCGCCCCCATCTTCAGCCTTCCGACCTGAGGGACCAGAGCAAGAGCCAAGGATACCACAACTAGCAGTGCAACGAGATAGACGTACCAGCCGCTGAATTGCGAAATGATGCTTTCATTCGCAGCCGCCAGCATTTTTTCGGCGCTCGCCCCAAACACGTCTTCGGCAGGAGCGCCGAACACCGTTTCTGATGCTGCTGAAAAGAACGCCCACAGGATGATCATCGTGACGATGATCTTGGCCGGGATCGTCACTTCACGACTGAACCCGTCGTAGAAACCCTTGTCATGCGTTTCAATTGGCAGATCGATCAAGGGTGGATTGATCGGAGCTTCGGATTGCGGAGTATCCGCGTTTTGATTGTCGGCCATGAATTTTGTGGAGATCGTGGTCTGGTGCAGTCAGCTTCCGCTCTCGCGCAGATTCCGGAAATGGATGGCCGCGTGGCGAAAAAGTCCTGAAAGCAAACCTATGCCTAGCTCACATGGCCGCCATTGCAACCCCTGGGCTGGTGTCACCCTCCACTAACCCTGCGC
>CAZOLE010000396.1:0-1715 GCA_964580445.1 uncultured Porphyrobacter sp. | reverse complement strand
ATCCATGATGATGGCAACGTGCCGTGCGCCATGCGTTTGATCTGTGCCGGAGCCTTCGCCCATGCGCTCTCCCCTGTCGCCTCAGACTACTGCGTTAGGATTTCCTGTTCTTTTTTCGCAGCCGCTTCATCCGCGTCGGCAACGTGCTTGTCCGTCACCTTCTGAACTTCATCTTCCATCCGCTTGCGCTCATCCTCAGAGATTTCTTTCTTCTTCTCGTCGGCTTTCAGCATTTCCATACCGTCGCGGCGCACATTGCGGATCGCGATTTTAGCTTTCTCCGCATATTGACCAGCCAGCTTTGCCAATTCCTTGCGCCGTTCTTCGGTCAGGTCGGGCATGGGCAAGCGGATCGTTTGGCCGTCGGTCATCGGGTTGAGACCAAGATTGGCATGGGCAATCCCCTTCTCCACCGCAGTGACATTCGATTTGTCCCACACTTGCACGCTTAACATACGCGGCTCTGGCGCAGAGACCGTCGCAACCTGAGCGATCGGCATCATCGCGCCGTAAACCTCGCACTGAACCGGATCGAGCAGGCTGGTGTTCGCACGACCTGTGCGCAGCCCGCCCAAATCGCTTTTCAGCGAGTCAACGGCACCGGCCATCCGGCGTTCGATATCGGCCTTGTCATATTGCGGCATTGGTCAATTATCCTTCGTCATTGTGGCCATGCACAATCGTCTGTGTGCCCTCGCCCGCCAATACGCGTGCGACATTGCCTTTTTCGCGAATGGAGAACACCACTATCGGAATGTCGTTCTCTCGGCAAAGCGCAACGGCAGTTGCATCCATAACTTTAAGATTGTCGGACAAAACCTTGTCATATTTGATGGTCTCAAACCGGGTCGCTCCTGCGTTCTTTTTGGGGTCGCTGTCATAGACCCCGTCAACGCTGGTTCCTTTGAGCAGCGCGTCGCAATTCATCTCGGCTGCGCGCAAAGCTGCGCCAGTATCTGTCGTGAAGAATGGATTGCCCGTGCCAGCCGCAAAGATAACGATCCTACCCTTTTCCAAATGCCGTTCTGCACGGCGGCGAATATAGGGTTCGCAAACGGACGACATCGGGATCGCAGATTGCACGCGGGTCGGCACACCTTGTTGTTCCAATGCATTTTGCATGGCGAGAGCATTCATCACGGTCGCCAGCATGCCCATGTAGTCGCCGGTGGTCCGATCCAGCCCGCGCGCTGCACCCGCAACGCCGCGAAAGATGTTGCCACCACCAATAACCAGACACACTTCCAAACCGCTGGCTTGAGCCGCCTTTACCTCTTCAGCGAGCCGCGCGACATATTCCGGGTCGATCCCGTAGTCCTGCCCTCCCATCAACACCTCGCCTGAAAGCTTGAGGAGAACGCGTTTGATTTCAGGAAGGGCCATGTCTGTTTCGCTCTTTGGCAAGATTGTGTGCTTGTTTGGCCTTTATCGGCGCGGCCCGGTGCTGCCAAGGGGGATAGCGATGCAAGACTGTGGCCAAGTGTCGTCAGGAGCGTGGGCTTTGCGCGATGGCTGCGCCACAAGAGCGGTGTGACGATCAGGAAAGCCATCAAATGGACCATCGCAGCAGCGCTCATCATCGGGGGGCTGATCGCGATCAAAGCGTGGCACGATACGATGCGCGACCCGGTTGTTCAGCGATTGGTGATCGAGAGCGATGCTTTGCCCGCAGGCTCGGAGCCTGTGACCATTGCGCTGCTTGCTGACATCCATGT
>CAZOLE010000395.1:0-1726 GCA_964580445.1 uncultured Porphyrobacter sp. | reverse complement strand
ATATTGTCCGATCACCGCAGGGTTGAATTCAACCTGGATTTTGACATCCTTTGCGATGGTGAACAGTGTTGACGACATCTCTGTAGTCAGCACTTTTTTGGCTTCTAGAGCGCTGTCGATATAGGCGTAATTGCCATTACCTTTGTTAGCGATCTGCTCCATCATCGCTTCGTTGTAGTTGCCTTGGCCAAAGCCCAACGTAGTCAGAGTAATGCCCGTCTTGCGCTTTTCTTCGACCAATTCGATCAGTGCATCGCGGTTGCGAATCCCGACATTGAAATCGCCATCGGTCGCAAGGATCACGCGATTGACACCGCCTTTGATGAAGTTGTCTTCGGCGATGTTGTAAGCGAGCTGAATACCAGCGCCGCCAGCGGTCGAACCGCCAGCATTAAGCTCATCGAGCGCGCGGCGGATCTTCTTGATGTCGCTGGTGGGTTCGAGCACCATTCCGGCTGCGCCCGCATAGACTACGATGGAGACTTTGTCCTTGCCGGTTAGCTCGCCCGCAAGACCCGACAGTGCAGTTTTGACCAAAGGCAGCTTGTCCGGGCGGCCCATTGAGCCAGAAACGTCGAGCAAAAACACAAGGTTTGCTGGCGGGCGTTCATTGGCATCAATGTCATAACCGCGCAGGCCAATCCGCATCAGATAGCTGTCATCGTTCCAAGGCGTCTTGGCGATATCGGTGGTGACAGTGAACGGCTGGGAACGGTCGCTGGGCTTCGCATAATCATAGCGGAAATAATTGATCATTTCCTCTGTGCGCACGGCTGCCTTGGGCGGCAATTGTCCTTGGCTCAGGAACCGGCGGGTGTTGGCGTAAGCGCCCGTGTCGACATCGACAGAGAAGGTTGAAACCGGCTCTGTGCTGGTGAGTTTGACCGGTGAAATTTCTTCGCCATCATATTGCTCGCGACCCGGATCAGTCGCGACGCGGACAGGCGGGATGCCGATCACGGCGGTTCTTGAACTTCCTTTTGTCCTCGCCAATTGGCTTGCAAGAATTCCGGCGCCTCTCGAACTCACGGCGTCTTCTGACGGCGCCGGCGAAGGCGGCGGCGGCGGTGCAGGTGGCGGCGCGACCGCTATATCGGTGGGCCGCTCATTTTCCACTGGGCCGGTGCTGGTGAGGTCGCCGGATTGCTGCGTTGCACAGCCTGCCATCAAAACACTTAGGGCGAAAACACCTGTTAGCCTGACTCTACGCATCGTTTCATTCCCCACAAAACCTTCGGATGTAACCCGATGTGAAATGTCTGCCCAAGGGCGTTAATCGCGACTGAATGCGAAGGTCAGAAAGGGGAAATGTGGCTGAGTTTCAGCGGCCTAAGCTTGGTCCGGCTTTTGCGCGGTGGGTTTGCGTTTGAACAGCATCCTGTCCTCTTCGCCAAAGCCGCGTTTCCAGATCACAAGGCCATAGGTCGCGGCGATCAACGGCACGCCGATGATAAGTTCGGCCCATTCCGGCAAGAAGGTCGTGAGCCATCCGACGACAACCGCCGGGGCGGTCGCATAGATCAGTGCCCAGCGCCAATTGCTGACAGGAGCGCCAAGCAGTGATTTGAGTAACAGGGCTTTGATAAGGCTTGAGACGCCAAGGGCGATGAACAATGCAAGAGCAGGTGCCGCCGCTTCAAATCCCTCACCGCCGAAGTAAGTTTGGGCGAGCAAGATCAGCGAGACCGTCAACACCGCTTGAAGCGCGAGCACACACAAGGAAATG
>CAZOLE010000394.1:0-1733 GCA_964580445.1 uncultured Porphyrobacter sp. | reverse complement strand
CGTCCCACCAGCGGCCAGCACGAAATGGCGACTTGCACCGCTTGCGACGCGTTGCCCAGCTTCTGGCGCGGTTTGCGAGTTCATGCGCCTTGCTCCTTATTTTCAAAGATCGATTTCAGCCCGACATTGTCCCGTTCCAAGAACGGATTGCGCCGAGTGATCGCGAGCAATAGCCCAATCGTGAAACAGACCGCCAGCGTTGATGATCCGCCATAGGAGACAAGCGGCAGGGTCGTACCTGTTGAAGGAAACATCTTTAGGTTGACCATAATGTTGATGAAGGCTTGGCCACCCACTTGCGCAATCAGGCCGCTGGCCGCGAGCAGCGCGAACAAATTGTCTTCGTTTGCGAGCCGGATCAAGGCCCAAGCAACAATTGCCAAATAGAGCAACACAACCACCGCACAGATCAGTAGGCCATATTCCTCCCCAATAACCGAGAAGATGTAGTCGGTGTGCGCTTCGGGCAAATTCATCTTGCGAACGCCAAGCCACAATCCACTGCCGCTCCACCCGCCAGCCAGCAGCGTGCGATAGGCTAGGTCAACCTGATCGAAGGCTGTGCCTCCACCAAGGAAGCTGTCGATCCGATGACGGGCATTGTCATAAAGAAAATAGGCGGCAGTCAGAGACGCAAGCCCTGTTCCTACGAGCGCGCTGATCCGCTGGACCGAAACACCAGCCAAGAGCACCATTACAAACCAAATGCCTGCAAAAAGGATTGTTTCGCCCAAGTTTGGCTGAAGCATAAGCAGACCTGCAATTGCTGCCATCAAGCCAGTCGCATAAGTTAGGACCGGCAGGTTGGGGTCACGCAGCCTCCAGCTCAAAATCCATGCCATGATTATAGCAAAGCCGGGTTTCAAAAACTCGCTGGGTTGTAGCGACATGCCAACCTCAAGCCAGCGCCGCGATCCGTTCTTCTCCATCCCAATGACGGGGACAAGGCAAAGAAGGAACAGCATCAACGCGCCGACCAAGATTCCGACGCGACGTGCATCATCGCGGCTCAGGAAAGACAGGCCAATCATTATGGCAAGCCCCATCCCCTGAAACACGACATGGCGTTTGAGGAACATAAACTCGTCCAACCGGACATCGGCGGTTGAAAGCTGATCCGCCGTCGCTGGAGAGGCAGCCACCACTGCTGCGGTGCCCATAAGCATAAGCAGCAAAACCAGCCCGAGCAGAACCTTGTCTATCTCACGCCACCAAATACGAACGCGCTCGCGCAGAACCGGGCGCACCGGCACCGGCGCGTGGAAGGTCGCATCACCGCGTGGTTGAATATAGGCGCCATTCAGGCTCATGCCGCTTCGTCCTCCATATGGGCGGCCCAGCAATCTTCTCGCCCAGTGAACACGCCAACCAATTGTCGAAAATGCTCTCCGCGTTTCTCAAAGTCGCGGAATTGATCAAAGCTCGCGCAAGCGGGGGATAGTAAGACTACCTCTCCGTCGCGCGCCGCGTTGCGTGCGCGGCTGACGGCTTCGCTAATCAATTCGCACCGCTCGACGTTCGGCACACGTCCTTCGAGCATGTCAGCGAGCTGAGGCCCTGCTTCGCCAACGGTGTAGACCGCTGCGATCTGATCAATATACGTCTCGCATTCACCCAGGCCATCTTCTTTCGCGAGCCCGCCAAGAATCCAGTGAACGCGCGGCGCTCCATTGTTAATCGCCGGATCGGGAGCGAAAGCGCCCAAAGCCGGCGCGGTTGACGCGGTGTTGGTG
>CAZOLE010000393.1:0-1734 GCA_964580445.1 uncultured Porphyrobacter sp. | reverse complement strand
CCCCGCGATCGAGAAAGCGATGGACCGGATTTTCATCCTCCATGCTGATCACGAGCAGAACGCTTCGACCTCGACCGTTCGCCTAGCGGGCTCATCCGGCGCCAACCCGTTCGCATGTGTTGCAGCGGGCATCGCATGCTTGTGGGGGCCTGCGCATGGCGGTGCCAACGAAGCGGCGCTTAACATGTTGCAAGAGATCGGCACTCCAGACCGTATCCCGCACTATATCGAGCGCGCGAAGGACAAGAACGATCCGTTCCGCCTGATGGGCTTTGGACACAGGGTTTATAAGAACTACGATCCGCGTGCGACGGTTATGCAAAAAACCCTGCGTGACGTTTTTGAAGCTTTGAAAACCACCGATCCTGTTTTCGAAGTGGCGCTTCAGTTGGAAGAACTCGCGCTTAACGATGACTACTTCAAAGAGAAGAAGCTCTTCCCGAATGTCGATTTTTATTCGGGTATTATCCTGAGCTCAATCGGTTTCCCAACCACGATGTTCACGGCGCTCTTCGCGCTTGCTCGAACAGTGGGCTGGGTCGCTCAGTGGAACGAAATGATCTCTGATCCAGGTCAGGTCATCGGTCGTCCACGCCAGCTCTATACCGGGCCAACCACCCGCGATTATGTGCCGGTCGCCAACCGATAAACTATCTTGAGCGAGGGAGCGACAGCACGAATGTCGCGCCCTCGCCTTCAACGCTTTCAACGGTCAATTCGCCGCCCATAGCGCGCGCGAGCTTGCGAGAGATGTAAAGACCGAGGCCAGAGCCTCCGTCGTTCTCACGACCCAATCGCTCAAATTTGTTGAACACCCGCGCAGCTTGTTCACTGTTAATTCCGGACCCCTCGTCCGCTATTGAAAGGCAGACGGTGTTATCGGCGTCGCTCGTATATGTCTGCACAGTGACGCAACTTTGCTCTGGCGAGTAAGCAATCGCATTTCCGATCAAGTTGATTGCGATCTGTATGATGCGGCGCAATTCTCCGATTGCAAACAGGTCGGTTTCGCCAGTTACTTCCAATTCGATCCCGCGATCTTGCGCCCGTACCCCCAGAATTTGAGCCGCCTTGTTGGCCGCCTCATTTAAATCGACGACTTCATCAAGCGTTGTAAAGTCGTCAGTTTCGACCGCTTCTAAGTCAACTAGATCATCCAACATGCCAGCCAGATGCTGCCCAGCAGACGCTACGTTGCCAGCATATTCGCTGTATTCCTCCTTCAACGGCCCAGCGAGGCGCGCGCGCATCGTTTCAGCGTTCGCAATGACGCGCGCAACCGGCTTGCGCAACGCGGAGCTCAAGGTCGAACCAATAGACGTTCCACCACTATGAACAGCACCGCTGGAGGCAACGCATTCACTCAACGGCTCAAGAGGAATGAGCAACAATTCAAAACCGCTAGGCGTCGCGCCAATGGATCCAAGCGGTAGCAGACGCAAACGCCAAACCCTGTGTGAGCCAGGTACCCGGCACTGAACCCCATCAAGCAGTCGCCAGTGAAGAGGCTGTTGGTGCGATATCCCAATCAACTCGATATGCTCGTCCCACATCGCATTGCGGTGTTGGTCAATCAAAGCGCTAAACTCGTCCGCATCCTTCGCGGAAACATCCCAGAATTGCGCGCGTTGGCGGCGATCAAGACGGGCAGTGATTTCTGCGGTGGCTCGATCAATCGAATCGATCATACGGGCCAATTCGGCCTCGTCGTCTGCTTCGAGAAGGGTTCTACTC
>CAZOLE010000392.1:0-1737 GCA_964580445.1 uncultured Porphyrobacter sp. | reverse complement strand
TGCCTTTATCGTCTCGTCTTTGGGAATCCGCCATCTCGTCCTCGCCATCAACAAGATGGATCTGGTCGACTATGCAGAAGAAACCTATCTGCGCATCCTTGCCGATTTCAAAGCCTTTGCGAAAAACCTGTCACCGGACATCGAAATCACCGCCATCCCGCTCTCCGCGCTCGCTGGCGACAATATCACCGGCCCGATGGGACGCACCGATTGGTACAAAGGCCCAAGCCTGATCAGCCATCTGGAAACCGTCAGCGTTGGCGACAAGCGCGCCGCTGCGCCTTTCCGCATGCCCGTCCAATGGGTCAACCGCCCCAATCTCGACTTCCGTGGCTTTTCCGGTCAAGTCGCAAGCGGGGTCATTAAACCCGGCGACCGGATCAAATCGCTACCAAGCGGAAAAGAATCCACAATTGAGCGCATCGTCACCTTCACCGGCGACCTTGAAGAAGCCAGTCCCGGCCAATCCGTCACGCTAACACTAGCGGACGAAATCGATAGCTCGCGCGGCGATGTCATCGTATCAGCCGACAGTCCGGCAGAAGTCTCAGACCAATTCCAGACGCGCATATTATGGATGTCTGATAAGGCCATGCTGCCCGGACGCCGTTATCTGCTAAAAATCGGTGCAAAGACTGTCACCGCCACCGTCAATGCCCCCAAATATGGAATTGACGTTAACACGCTCGCTGAAAAATCTGCCAAGACATTGGAGCTGAACGAAATTGGCGTCTGCACAATTTCCTTAGACCAAAACATAGCATTTGACCCTTATGATGCAGCACGCGAAATGGGCGGCTTCATCCTCATTGACCGCATGACCAATGATACGGTCGGCATGGGTCTGATCGACTTTGCCTTGCGCCGCGCGGCCAACATCCACTGGCAAGCGATTGACATCGACAAGGCAGCCCACGCTGAACAAAAAGCACAAAAGCCTGCCGTGCTTTGGTTCACCGGCCTATCTGGATCAGGTAAGTCCACCATCGCAAACGTGCTGCAAAAGCGCCTCTTCGCAATGGGCAAGCACACCTACCTCCTCGACGGAGACAATGTCCGCCATGGCCTCAACCGAGACCTCGGCTTTACTGATGCCGACCGCGTCGAGAACATTCGCCGCGTCGCCAATGTCGCCAAGCTTATGTCAAACGCTGGCCTGATAACGCTTGTGTCCTTCATCTCGCCATTCCGCTCCGAGCGCAAAATGGCACGCACACTGATGGATGATGGTGAATTTGTCGAAATCTTTGTCGACACGCCGCTAGAGGTTGCCGAACAACGCGACGTTAAAGGCCTCTACAAGAAAGCGCGTGCTGGTGAGATCAAAAACTTCACCGGTATCGACAGCCCTTACGAGGCACCAAAAACGCCCGAACTCAGCGTAGACACAACCTCAATGTCAGCCGAAGAAGCTGCCGAGGAGATTATCACATGGATGACAGGAAAAGGCTTCTTTGAGGCTTAAAGCCTGTCAGAACTGACGCGAATGTCACCGCTAAAATAACATATCATCCCGGTAAGCGCGCAGAGCTTATCCGGGAGCCAGCGCTCTAGCTGCCCGATACAGCACACCCGCCTACCCAGCGAACGCTGGGGTCCATGGCGACAAATACCGGACATCTGGCCATGGATGCCAGCCTGCGCTGGCAAAACGGGAAGATAAGGAACATACGGAGCAAGACCCACAGCCATGAGCCGCCGAAGGCGCGACCCATCGTGTGCGCAGCACACGGGCGG
>CAZOLE010000391.1:0-1739 GCA_964580445.1 uncultured Porphyrobacter sp. | reverse complement strand
GTCGAAGCGATTGCTGCCCTTAGCGAATACGGCCTCACCCCTGGTGATGCAGTGCTTGTCAAAGGCTCCAACTCAATCGGACTTGGCGGGCTTGTTTCACACTACACAAGCGCCACCGGATAGGCGCGGGGTCAAGGGGTCGCAATGCTCTATTTGCTTGCCGAATGGATGGGATTTGAAGGGTTCTTCAACCTGGTTCGATATCAGTCGTTTCGTGCAGGCGCGACGTTGGTAACGGCGCTGTTTATCGGTTTGTTCATGGGACGGCCCTTCATCGACATGCTGCGCGTGCGCCAGGGTAAGGGGCAACCAATCCGAGAAGATGGGCCTCAATCGCACCTCGCAAAACGCGGAACGCCGACAATGGGTGGTTTGATGATCCTGATCGCGCTCAGCCTTTCGCTGCTTCTCTGGATGGACCCGCGCAATCCGTTTGTTTGGGCGTGCATCGCAGTAACTCTTGGCTTTGGTTTGATCGGCTTCCTCGACGACTATGATAAAGTGACTAAAAACAGTCACGCTGGCGTGTCAGGAAAAGTGCGATTGTTAGCCGAGTTTATAGTCGCTGGGATCGCGGCTTATATTATTGTCGGGCAGATCAGCACCGACCTGTATGTCCCATTCTTCTCAAACGTTCAGATCCCGCTTGGCCCGTTCTACTACATCTTTGCCGCGACGATCATTGTGGGGTTTGGCAATGCGGTGAACCTTACCGATGGCTTGGACGGGCTTGCGATCATGCCGGTCATCATTGCGGCGGGCACCTTTGCCATTATCGCCTATTTGGTCGGTCGCGCTGACTTTAGTGAGTATCTGGGTATCCCGCATGTTCCGGGAGCTGGTGAGCTCGCAATTTTCTGCGCCGCGATTATGGGCGGCGGACTTGCTTTCCTGTGGTTCAACGCGCCACCAGCAGCCGTGTTTATGGGTGACACCGGGTCTTTGGCACTTGGGGGAGCTTTGGGAGCGGTTGCAGTCGCAAGCCACCACGAAATTGTGCTTCTGATCGTTGGCGGCTTGTTTGTGGCTGAGACCGCCAGCGTCATCATTCAGGTTTTTTGGTTCAAACGCACAGGCAAACGTGTGTTTCGCATGGCACCCATTCACCACCATTTCGAACAGCTTGGCTGGAGCGAAAGCAAAGTCGTGATCCGGTTCTGGATCATCTCGATCATGCTTGCGCTCGCTGGCCTTGCAACATTGAAGCTGAGGTAGGTCAAAAAACGCATATGATCACGTCAGATGCCTTTGCTGGAAAACGCTATGCCATACTTGGCCTGGCGCGGTCTGGCGCGGCAGCGGCGGAGGCATTGCTGGCGAGCGGCGCGCATGTGACCGCTTGGGATCGGCAGGACGTTGCGCGCGCGCCGTTTGAAGGGCGTTGTAATCTCACCGACCCGTTGGAGGTGGATCTAACCGGCTTTGATGGCGTGATCGTTTCACCGGGTGTTCCGCTCAATACGCACCCTATCAAGCCTCACGCTGAGAGTTTCGGCGTTCCGATTATTGGAGATATCGAACTGTTCGCGCTCGCGCGGCCTAATCTGCATCCGCACAAAGTTAACGGGGTTACGGGGACCAGAGGAAGACCCACCACAGGCGCGCTGATCCAGCGTATGCTCCATATGGGGGGCATTCCGCGCATCCTTGGCCGAAATAACGGTGAGGATAGTCTAGGCAGAGAGCCGTTACCGCGCAATGATAACGGCTTTGGGGTGTATGTCCTTGATGTTTGACGC
>CAZOLE010000390.1:0-1744 GCA_964580445.1 uncultured Porphyrobacter sp. | reverse complement strand
GGTGACAGCGCTGCGTCCGGCAGAACTGCTTGCGGATCGCCCTGGTCGCCATTGATATTTGCCCGGCGCGCAAAACCTACGCCCGCAGACCAATTGTCATTGATCTGGATCGCTTGATCCACGCCAACTGTCGCACCGATACGGCGTGCACTATCTTGCGTGATCAGATCGGTTGAAGCGGTGACTGTCGTTCCGGCAAATGGCAGGACGGTAACACCGACAACCGTGTTGTTGCCATCGGCATTTTCTCCGTCGAGAATTTCGTGGCGCACATTGACCGTTGCTTTCTTGGTAATCGTTTTATCGACACCAAGGATAGTGCGTTGCGGGAATAAAGAGGACTCATCGCCTGCAATTGGTTGCTCATGCGCAGCTGATACATTCAGGCCCAAATTCGCAAAGTTCTTATTCACCGATGTCGTCACCAGCGTTGACCGGCGCGCGCCATCAGCAAGGCTTGCAATGTCTTCTTCTACAGCACGCAGCCCCACGCTCGCATTCAACAATGGTCCTTGCCGGCGCACGCCAGCTTCAATGACGTTCCGCGTGTCGCCGCTTTGAAGACTATCTTCGCGATAGGCTTCAGCGTCGATGAAATGTGCTGCATTGCTACCGTTTGCTTCTTTACGCGCCTTGGCGATTTCGGCGGTGACGGCTGCACCGAAGCGACGCACGCCGCCGGTTGTTGCAGACGATTGCTGCCCAAGACCAAAGCCTGCTTCATCCTCGCGGTAATAGGCAGATGCCGTGTAAGATTCCTGGCGTCGTATAACTTCAACAAGAACGGCATCGGCCGTATCATCACTATTACCACTTGCAGCGAGCGCAGCATTATCGCGCTTGGTCACAGCATATTCGGCGTGAAGCTCTGTGCTGTTATCTAGCTTCACAGTGAGATCAACACCGGCAAGCTGGCTGACCGCATCAGAGACAGTGTCGCTACCCTCTTCGCGGATATAGGTTGCCCCGACTTCGACACGATCATTAAAGGCACGCGCAGCAATGCGTCCACCTGCGATGAGGTTACGCTCAGCAGGTGCGGAGCTTTCATATTCCGCGACAATCACTTTCGGATTAAACGCGTCATCAGTTGCGCTAATCGGACGCCGGAAGATGACCTGCCCTGTGTCGAAATCGATGTCATAATCGACAAAGCGGGTCAGCCTCAAAATGCTGATAATTTCGTCAGGACGGAAACGATCGCGCGTCTCGACAAAGATCGCATCCGAGTTGCGAACCAGCGGCGCAGCCGTGAGTGTAAAAGGACCAGACGTGCCATCGGCAGCAAACTCATCACGGGTGAACCCTTGATTGGTTTCAGCTGCAAACCCTGAGAAGGAAACAGACTTGCCTTCATAAAGCGTGCTCAAGCCTGACAAGCGGCGATTATAACGCGCCAGCGTCGTATCGTTCAGGTCGGTGTCATAGTCACCGAACAAGGTTTGGAATGTGTTCTTTTCCAGCTTCACATAGAACGGGTAGCGGCTTTCCGCTTCCTTGTCCTGGAAGGTGCGATCACCGAACAGCGTATAGAACGCATTCGGATCAATTTGCCCGCCAAACAGATCACCATCCGCATCGCCTCGGCGTTTGGCCGTATCCACAGCCAGCGTCAGGAGCCAGTCGCCTTTGATGACACCTTTTGCAAAGAAGGCAACGCGGCCCTCATTGAGCAAATCATTTGAGTCAATTGCACCGGGGCCATCAAGGCGCTCAAGACCTGCAGATCCTTCAGCCAGTCCAA
>CAZOLE010000389.1:0-1749 GCA_964580445.1 uncultured Porphyrobacter sp. | reverse complement strand
ACCCTCCTATGCCTGAACAAGCGTACCGGCGCCGCGCGCGGTAAAGAATTCCAGCAGCATCGCATGCGCCTCTCGCCCGTCGAGCACAACCGCCGCTTCGCAGCCAGCTTCCACCGCATTGACGCAAGTTTCCAGCTTGGGGATCATCCCGCCTGAAATGGTGCCATCTTCTTTCAGCGCATCAATCTTTGCCGGGTTAAGATCGGTCAGCAGTTCGCCTTGCTTGCTCAGCACGCCCGCCACATCGGTCAGCAGGAACAAACGCGCTGCGCCCAAAGCAGCCGCAATCGCGCCCGCCATAGTGTCAGCATTGATGTTGTAGGTATGGCCATCTGCGCCCGCAGCAATCGGCGCGATAATCGGGATCAGACCAGCATTGACGGCGGTATCAATCACCTTGGTATCGACATGGGTTGGCTCGCCCACGAAACCCAGATCGACCGCCTTTTCAATATTGCTTTCCGGATCGCGCGTGGTCCGCTGCGCTTTGGTCGCGGTAACCAGCCCGCCATCCTTGCCCGAAATCCCAATCGCTTTGCCGCCCGCGCCGGTAATCCAGCTGACGAGTTCTTTGTTAATCCCGCCGGACAAGACCATCTCGGCGACCTTTGCAGTGGCTTCATCGGTGACCCGCAGTCCGTCGACAAATGTGCTTTCCACGCCCAGCTTT
This sequence comes from uncultured Porphyrobacter sp., assembly GCA_964580445.1. GTDB lineage: Bacteria > Pseudomonadota > Alphaproteobacteria > Sphingomonadales > Sphingomonadaceae > Erythrobacter. The sequence continues at coordinate 1,079 of CAZOLE010000389.1, read as the reverse complement.
TCCAGCATCGCGCCAATTTGCGGACCGCCGCCATGGACGACCACGGGATTAATGCCGACCGCTTTGAGCAGCACAATATCTTCGGCAAAATCGCGCGCAGCATCGGGATTGCCCATCGCGTGGCCGCCATATTTCACCACAAAGGTGCGGCCCGCATAACGCTGGAAATAGGGCAAAGCCTCAATCAGCACTTCTGCTTTGGCGAGCATGCTCTTTTCGCTTTCGCCGGTCATTTGCGTTTCACCCTATGCTTTAAAATCGTATGATTTAGCGCGCTTAGCGGTTCACTGCCTACGATGCAAAGACGCAAACGCCCCTTGCGCTTCTCTTTCGATAAGCCGATAGTTTTCTTTATTCGCTTGTAACCTTTGCGATTGTGCGAACGAAAAGCGGGTTAGAGACCGGTGATAATTGGATGGGCCGGTACATGGGTACCACATTTTGGAGAATTTTTATGAACACTCAATCACTTAAAGGCGGCGTAGCAGTTGCAATCGCTGCTGGCCTTGCCGCAGCATGTTCACCGGCCGCTGAAGAAAGCGCGGATACCGCAGCCGCAGCAGCGGATGAAACCAGCGTAGAAGCCGAAGTTGTCGAAGCATCAGCAGACGGCACAAGCGTTGTTGGCGATGGCAAGAAAGACAAGTGCTACGGCATCTCGCTCGCAGGTAAAAATGACTGTGCAGCAGGCCCAGGCACCACATGTGCCGGCACCAGCGTTGTCGATTACCAAGGCAATGCTTGGACATATGTTGACGATGGCGCTTGCGAAACAACCGAAACGCCAAATGGCACCGGTTCGCTGACACCAATCGAAGCGTAAGCGAACGCAAACCTTTCTCGCATGATCAGCGAGTATAGCGGGCCGCAGGACTCTTTAACGGGGTTCTGCGGCCCGTTTTGTGGGGCTTATGCATGCAGGCGGATTGAGCAGGCGAAGCGCGCCATGCTAGCCTAGTGCGCGATGGCCCAATACCGCTCTCCCTTGCGCAAAAAGCGCGCGCGCAATTCCGGATTTCGCGCATGGTGGGTCTGGTGGAGAGCGCCAATATTGCTTTTGATCGTGCTGAGCATCTGGT
>CAZOLE010000388.1:0-1770 GCA_964580445.1 uncultured Porphyrobacter sp. | reverse complement strand
TCACCGATGAGCGCGACGAGGTAATTGATTTCACGCAACCCTATACTCAGCCCGACCCGTCCTCCTTTCTTGCAGCAAGCGACGCCGTTGATCTCAAGGCGGGCGTGATTGCAGCACAAACCAACACGATCCAAGCGAGCTACATCGCCTCAAGCGGGGCATCGCTTGTCGAGTTTGCAACCCCCGAGGAAACCATCGCAGCCGTCCAGAATGGCGAAGTTGACGCGGTTCTCGCTGACAAAGCCTTCCTTGAGCCAATCGCCGAATCCGAAGGCGAATTGTCGATGGTCGGCGACGATATCCTGCTAGGCGGCGGGATCGGCATGGGTCTGCGCGAGAGCGACGGAGAGCTGCGCGAGAAATTCAACGCAGCCATCCAGTCAATGAAAGATGACGGCTCGCTCAACGCGTTGATCGAAAAGCACCTTCCGGGATCTGCTCAGTTTTGATCCTGTAACGGGCGCGGGTTATTCACCGCGCCCGTTTTCTAGCGCGGAGTGCGTCCTATGTTCAGGTATCTGGCAACCAGCCTTGTGACTGCCCTTTGGGTTGGTTTGTCGCCGACGCCTTTGGTGGCACAGGACTGCATCGGGATCGTGCGCACATGCGCTGATAAAACAGCGCTGAGCGAGTTGGAATTGTACGACATCCGTCTATTCATCTCTGCGCGAGCCGCCGTCTAGATGTTCAGCTTCTGCTCCGATCCGTCCGTGCTTACGGACCTGCCATGGCTCAGCTGCTATTTGACCACCGGCAAGCATATGCAGTTCTACTACGCGTTTGGCACGGTCTTGATCTTATTGGCCGTCACCGCGCCCGCCGCGATGCTTTTTGGGTTTGGCGGGGCGATTGCCGCGCGTTCCCAGATCGCGCCCCTGCGGTGGTTCGGCCTCACCTATATCTCGATCGTGCGTGGTATTCCCGATATCGCGTTTTTCATGTTCTTTGTGATTGCCTTGGATCAGGGGTTTGAATGGGTCAGACATCAAGCGCTCTGCTCTGATTGGCCCGATCCGATCCGGCAGGGCAATGACTTCGTCGTCTGTGCGCAGGCAAAACTACCGCTCTCGACCGCGCCCCAAGCCGTTCACAAGATCTACGGGTTCTTCATCGCCGTCGTAACTTTCGCGTTGGTCTTTGGGGCCTTCGCCGCGAATGTCCTGTTCGGCGCCATGCGCGCCGTGCCCAAAGCGCAGATCGAGACTGCGCTGGCTTACGGGATGAACGAACGTCAGAGTTTTTGGCGGATCACGGTGCCTCAGATGTGGGGCTACGCCCTGCCCGGCCTGTCAAATCTATGGATGGTTCTCGTCAAAGCCACGCCACTGTTATTTCTACTTGGCGTTGAAGACATCGTCTATTGGGCACGAGAGCTTGGCGGCACGAAGAACCCGCGCTTCACGGACTATCCGCATGGCGATTGGCGGATGTGGTATTTTCTGACCTTGCTGGTCTTTTATCTCGGCCTGACCAAGTTCTCCGAGATCTATCTCGAACGGCTCTCGACCCGCTTCAAACGCGGTCAAGCTGTCACTGGCGGTGGCGTGTGAGCTGCCTGCAAACCATCGCGGATTTTGGCCTCAGAGCCGTTGGCATTGGTGAGCGTCTTTTACCGCGTGAGGATTTCACGATTTGCCAGCAGGTCACATTGATTGGGTCCGGGATGATCTGGAACGTGTATTTTGGCGTGCTGGCGTTGTTGGCGGGTTTCGCCTTCGCGACAGCCTTGGCGCTTGGAAAATCCGCTCAAACCGCTTGGCTGCGTAAACC
>CAZOLE010000387.1:0-1775 GCA_964580445.1 uncultured Porphyrobacter sp. | reverse complement strand
CTCAATATCAAGGCCGAAAACGGTAAAGTCGATCCGTTGATCGGGCGCGGGCCAGAGGTGGACCGGACGATCCAAATCTTGTGTCGCCGCTCTAAGAATAACCCGCTTTATGTTGGCGATCCCGGTGTCGGTAAAACCGCTATCGCTGAAGGGCTCGCACGCAAGATAGTCGAAGGCGATGTGCCCGAAGTGCTTGAGCCTGCGGTGATCTACTCGCTCGATATGGGCGCTTTGCTGGCGGGCACGCGTTATCGCGGTGACTTTGAAGAGCGCTTGAAACAAGTCGTTTCTGAACTCGAGCAGATGCCCGAAGCAATTCTTTTCATTGATGAAATTCACACCGTGATCGGAGCGGGGGCGACCAGTGGCGGCGCGATGGATGCATCCAATCTGCTCAAACCAGCCCTGTCCGGCGGCACAATCCGCTGCGTGGGTTCGACGACTTACAAGGAATTTCGCAATCACTTCGAGAAAGACCGCGCGCTGCTGCGTCGATTCCAAAAAATCGACGTAAACGAGCCAACCATCGAAGACACGATCAAGATTTTGAAAGGCCTGCGCAGCGCCTTTGAAGATCACCACAATGTCAAATACACTCCCGACGCTCTCAAAACCGCGGTTGAGCTGTCGGCGCGCTATATCAATGATCGCAAACTTCCGGACAAAGCCATCGACGTTATCGACGAGGTAGGTGCGATGCAGATGCTCGTGCCACCCAGCCGCCGCAAGAAGAAGATTACTGCGAGAGAAATCGAGCAGGTCATCGCGACCATGGCGCGCATCCCACCAAAATCGGTCAGCAAAGACGACAAGAAAGCGCTCCAAAATCTCGATCGCGACTTGAAGCATGTCGTGTTTGGTCAAGACGAGGCCATCACCCGCCTTGCCACCGCAATGAAGCTCAGCCGCGCTGGCTTGCGTGATCCGGACAAGCCTATTGGCTCGTTCCTGTTCTCTGGTCCAACCGGCGTCGGCAAAACCGAAGTCGCGCGTCAACTGGCCTCGATCATGGGGATTGAGTTGAAACGCTTTGACATGTCCGAATATATGGAGCGGCACAGTGTTTCGCGCCTGATCGGTGCGCCTCCAGGCTATGTCGGTTATGATCAAGGCGGATTGCTAACTGATGCGGTGGATCAGAACCCGCATTGTGTGTTGCTGCTCGATGAGATCGAAAAAGCTCACCCAGACCTGTTCAACATCCTTCTGCAAGTGATGGATAATGGCCGTTTGACCGATCATCACGGCAAGACAGTCGATTTCCGCAATGTTGTGTTGGTTATGACGACCAATGCCGGCGCTTCTGACATGGCGCGCCAAGGCATCGGGTTTGGCGATGTGTCGAAAGAGGACGCAGGTTCAGAAGCGGTCAAAAAGATGTTTACGCCCGAATTCCGCAACCGCTTGGATGCGATTGTGCCTTTCGCCTATCTCGGCATGAGCACCGTTGCCCGCGTGGTCGACAAGTTCATCCTCGAGCTCGAACTGCAATTGGCCGAACAAAACGTCCACATCCAGTTTGACGGCGATGCTCGTGAGTGGCTGGCGAGTAAGGGCTATGACAAACTCTATGGCGCTCGCCCGATGGGCCGTTTGCTGCAGGACAAGATCAAGCAACCGCTCGCCGAAGAATTGTTGTTCGGAAAATTGGCCGATGGCGGCGAAGTGCAAGTCAGCATCAAGGACGGCAAGCCGAGCTTTGAGCTCACACCCGCTCCGCCCAAGACCAAGCCTAAGCGCAAAAAGCCTGCGGCCAAGAAAGCCCTGCCCAAAGA
>CAZOLE010000386.1:0-1778 GCA_964580445.1 uncultured Porphyrobacter sp. | reverse complement strand
CTTCGATGAACCACTCAGTCATTCCCATCGTCATGGTTTCAAAGCCGGCAGCGTAGGCAAGCCTTCGTGCTAGCGAGCGTTTGTCGAGTCTGGCGTAATCGCTTGCGAAGGTTTCTTCCACCGCGGCCAACTCTTCATAGCCATTGGCTTTGAGCATTTCGTTGTAACGCCGATGATTCCGGTAGTGCTGTGCCTCCTGGCGGATAAAGCCATCTACGTCTTTCCGAAGGTCTGAATCCTCTATCAGCGGCAGTGCCTCGCGCATGGTCCGATTGAGAAAGGGTTCAAGGTAAGGCATGGCGAGAGAGCCGCCATTGACGATGTGTCCCCACTCGGGCTTTTGCGGATGCCAGTTGGGGGCGATCTTGCTGCTGAAGTCGAACGGAATATTCCGAACTTCGATTGCTTTGGCCACGGCTTAAGCCTCACTGCGTGATTTATGGAGTTGCTTATGATGCCGCCAAGCGCCCAGAGCAAGCAGTGCAAAGGCGATGTGCACGCTCAGGATCGGTGGCCAGCCAAACAGGTAAATTACATTGTTTGCCAGACTATCGCCAAAAGGCCCGCCCCCAAACGCTAGACCGCGAGTGCCGAACCAGGCGTTTGCGATGGCGGGTAGGGTAAACAACCAGCCAAAAGTGAGGGAGGTATAGAACAGCCATTTAAACTGGCGCGCGCTTAACACCAGGTAAGGGGAAATACAGGCAATGACCATGAGCAACAGACCGTTCGTGATGCCTTCCAGATGGGCCATGATCCAGGCTCTGGGCTCGCCGGGCACCTTGGCTTCGATGTGATTCAGAACAGGCCATAAATCAATTTCTCCCAGCAATTGAAAGAAATGCAGCCAGCCTGATAGAGCAGAACTGATCAACAGGCCGATGCCATTCAAAACAAGCAGGCTTTTGTAGGTTGCGCTCATTGGCCTTATCCATGGTTTGGTCAGGGTCATTGTGAAGTGATGCCGCGCAAGGGGAAGGACATGTTGCGACTAAGGGGGGACATTTTATGACAGATAGCCCAGGTAGGCCTAGACTGAGCCCATGTCAAAACCCTACTTCGCCACTGGCTACGTTCGGCTGCTCTATCGCACGGTACGAGCGCAAGGCTTGTCGAGTCAGATGCTTTTGGATGGCACCAGCGCCGATGAAAACGATTTTTTGCGTGCTGATTTTGAGATGCCTTTTACGTCCCAAATGCGCTTGATCGAGAACGCCCTGGCCCAAGCCGAGCCGGGGTTGGGTTTATACGCGGGGCGACAGTTGCAGTTGGCAGCTCATGGTGCGCTGGGTACCGCAATGCAAAGTGCGCCTGATTTAAGGCGCGGAATTATGACCTTTGTAGAGTTTCTGCCGAGCCGTGCGAGCTTCTTCTCTTTGCAGCTTGTGGAAGAGGGCAACTCGGCCAGGGTCAAGATACAGATGCGTGGCTTGTCTGCACCGCTTGTTGTTTTTTTCAGTGAATCGATTTTCTTTTCACTGGTGCATGGTTTGCATTTCTACACGGGTCAGCGCGAGGCAATGACTCAGCTGCAACTGGCTTATCCAGATCCGGGATATGGCGCGCAGTATCAATCGTTGTTTGGTGGCCCGGCCCGGTTTGGCTGTGCATCAACAGAGTTGATCTTTAGTCGAGCGCTGTTGTCCTTGCCCTCACCAGAGAGCGACCCTGCAACCTTTGCTCACAGCGTAAAACGTTGCCAGGATCGCATGGTTCAGCAGCAAGGCAACAGCGACCTCGTTCTCGACATCGTTTTGGCAATAGGCTCATTTCTACAG
>CAZOLE010000385.1:0-1782 GCA_964580445.1 uncultured Porphyrobacter sp. | reverse complement strand
GAATCGAGCTGCTCGAGATCATTATATGTGATCGTCAATTGACCGCCCTTCCCCGCATGATCAATTTTAACCTTAGCGCCTAACGCGGCACTTAGGTCGGCTTCCAGCGCAGCCGTGTTAGCATCAAACGGTTCGGAAACAGCGGTTGGCTTTTTCTTCTTCTTACTAACTTTCGCCGTACCGCCTGCCAGTCGTTCAGCATCTCTAACGGTCAATCCACGCTTAACGATGTCATCCGCCATCGCATCCGCATCACTTTTACCGATCAAAGCACGGGCATGCCCTGCAGTCAGATCACCACTCCGGAGGTAACCGAGCGCGCCATCGGGTAGCTTAAGCAACCGCATCATATTCGCGATGTGGCTGCGCGATTTTCCGATGACCTGCGAGAGCTTTTCTTGAGTGTAGTCAAACGTCTCAATTAAGTGCGCATAGCCTTCGGCCTCTTCCACTGCATTGAGGTCGGCACGTTGCACGTTCTCGATGATCGCGACTTCAAGGGCCTCAGCATCCGAAAAGTCACGAACGATAATTGGGACATCGTGCAATGACGCTCGTTGTGCAGCACGCCAGCGGCGTTCACCGGCGATGATCTCATACCCGTCTGGATTTCTCGGATTATGTCTAACTAGGATGGGTTGAAGAAGTCCCTTTTCCTTTATTGAAGCTGCCAGCGCATCTAGCTCTTCTTCAGCAAAAGTCTTCCTAGGCTGATCCGGGTTTGCCTCCAAGTGTGAGATCGGCGCGACGGCGGTGGACCCGGGTGATAGGACGTTCTGCTTCACTTCGTCAGCAGGGTCATCTGCGAGGAGCGAAGATAATCCACGGCCAAGCTGCTTTCGCGAGCGCACAACTTCATTCATCTTGAATCCCCCTATGCTGCCAGAGCATCTTGTTCTCTGCGCAGCAGTTCACTTGCTAACTGAATATAAGCTTGGCTCCCCGCGCAGGAATGATCGTAAAGCAGCGCCGGTTTGCCATGAGATGGCGCCTCTGAAATACGAACATTCCGCGGAATTTTTGTCTCGTAGACAACGTCTCCGAGGTTCTCGCGTACATCTTCGGCGACCTGTGCGGAAAGGTTATTTCGTCCGTCATACATCGTCAGCACCACACCTTGAATATCAAGGCTGGGGTTCAATGTGGATTTGACCCGACGAACCGTCTTAATCAACTGGCTCAAGCCTTCCAGCGCATAGAACTCGCACTGAAGCGGAACAACGATCCCGGTGGAGGCGACCATCGCATTAATCGTCACCACACTAAGAGACGGCGGGCAATCGATCATGATATAATCGTACTGATCCCGAACCGGTTTCGGCCCTTTTGACAAAGCATCAGCTAAGCGGTGAGGACGGCGCGGTAAGTCAGACAGATCCAAATCCGCTCCCGAAAGGTCTTCTGACGCGGGGCAAAGGTCCATACCCTTTACCGACGTTGGGACGATCGCCGTTGTTATATCAACTTCGCCGAGCAAGACATGGTAACTCGTGAATTCACGATCTTCGGCATATACGCCTAAGCCTGTACTGGCGTTTCCTTGCGCATCAAGGTCAATCAACAACACCCTCTTCCCGACCGCGGCGAGCGCCGTTCCGAGGTTCACCGCTGTCGTTGTTTTTCCAACGCCGCCCTTCTGATTAGCCACTGCCAGAATCCGAATGCCGTGATCGTTCATCATGCGTCGGTTCTCCGGTGAAAATCAGTGATCGATAAGATTGTTCCGCGCGGATCAGCGCGGCTGTTGTGTCGCTCGTGGTCTATATGCCAGAGGTGATTCGC
>CAZOLE010000384.1:0-1784 GCA_964580445.1 uncultured Porphyrobacter sp. | reverse complement strand
GGCTGTGCTGATCTTTCGCAGCTTCATTTTCTCGCCGTTCTCGATCCCGTCGGAAAGCATGCAGCCGCGGCTTTGGAATGGTGATTACCTGCTCGCGTCGAAGTGGTCCTATGGCTTTTCGAAATACTCGATGCCGTTCAATGCGCCGCTTATTCCCGGTCGAATCCTCGCCAGCCAGCCTGATCGCGGCGATGTCGTGATCTTTAAACACCCCGTTGATAAGAAAGACTATATCAAGCGGGCAATCGGGTTACCCGGAGACACGATTGAGGTTGTGGGCGGGCAGGTGATGCTGAATGGCAAACTAATCCCGCGTGAACCTATCGCAGATTTCGTTCAGCCAGTGGATGAGTTGATGCTTACTGCGCAACGTGAATTCAAAGATCGCGGGTTTCCAGCGGAAAGCCCGTGTGGTCAAAAAACGTTTGAAGAGGTGAGCGATAATGGTGTGCGCCAGTGCCGCTACCCTCGCTATCGCGAGACATTGCCAAGCGGTCGCAGCTACAATGTGCTCGATTTTGGCCCGAACCAAGTCGGTGATGATTTCCCGGTCGTGACCGTTGGTGAAGGCGAGATGTTCGTGATGGGTGACAATCGCGACAATTCGCAGGACAGCCGCTTTGCCGCTTACGCCGATGGCGGCGTGGGAATTGTCCCGCAAGACCTGCTGGTCGGAGAAGCTACGATCATCATGTGGTCAACCGATGGCAGTGCAGTTTGGTATAAGCCCTGGACATGGTTCTCATCGACGCGCTGGGGCCGGATTGGTGACACTTTATGAGTGAACTTACCTCTGAAACACTCGAATGGTTGAGCGCAAACGGCTTTATTGTCAGCGACCACGCGCCGTGGCGCGATGCGCTGACCCATGGCAGCTTCCCTCGCAATGAAGACGAGGGCGAAGGAGATTATCAACGGCTCGAATTCCTTGGTGACCGCGTGTTGGGCCTGTCGGTCGCCGCATGGCTCTACCGCGCAGGAGATGGGCCGGAAGGCAAACTTTCGCAACGTTTGAACGCTTTAGTAAGCGGCGCGACATGCGCCCGCATCGCCCGGCGTATCAATATCTCCGACCATATCCGGCTGGGCAAACAAGCGCGCGAAGACGGCGGAGCGGACAGTGACAACATCCTCGGCGATGTAATGGAATCGCTGATTGGGGCGAGCTTTATGGCCAATGGGTACGAAGCGACCCGCGATGTCATCTATCGGCTTTGGGAAGACGAGCTTTCCGGCGATATGGGCAAATCCAAACACCCGAAAAGCGCATTGCAAGAATGGGCTGCGGGCAATCGCCGCGCCATACCCAAATACGACCTTGTCGAGCGCAATGGCCCAGACCACGCGGCGCAATTCACCGTGCGTGTCGCAGTCCACAATGTTGGCGAAGCGCAAGCTGTCGCTTCAAGCAAGAGCGAAGCCGAAAAGCTCGCAGCGAAGAAATTTCTGGAGGAATTTGGGTGAACGAAACCCCACAAAAATGCGGCGTCGTTGCAGTTATTGGCGCGCCCAATGCTGGCAAATCAACGCTGGTCAATCAACTGGTTGGACAGAAGGTCGCGATCACCTCTGCTAAGGCGCAGACGACCCGCGCACGGATGCTTGGCATCGCTTTGCGGGACGATGTGCAGATGATCCTCGTCGACACGCCCGGCATCTTCGCACCCCGGCGCAAGCTTGACCGTGCGATGGTCTCCGCCGCTTGGGAAGGCGCGGACAGCGCCGATGCGCTGCTGTTGATCGTCGATCCGATTAAACAGCGCCGGCATGAGCTGGAGCCACTG
>CAZOLE010000383.1:0-1785 GCA_964580445.1 uncultured Porphyrobacter sp. | reverse complement strand
CCGTTATGTCGTGGTGCAGCCGCTGATCACCCAGGATGAGATAAACGACGCCTCTAAATTTGACGAACAGTTCGCTCGACTTTCCAGCCTTTCAACGCCCGGTCGTGAAGAACCACGCCTTGTGCTTTGGCCGGAAAGCGCGATCCCGGACTATCTCGAAGATGGCTATCCTCAGCCATATTACACCCGACTGACAGCAGGCGGCGATCCCGTGATTGCGCGTAACCGATTGGGCGCAATCGCAGGCGAGGGATCTACGCTGCTCACAGGGGTCATCAACCTCGATTTTGAAGAGAAAGATGGGGAACAGCGCGTCGTAACCGCCCGCAATTCAGTGATGGGCATCAACGGCGATGGGGCAATCAACGGGCAATATCCCAAAGCGCACCTTGTTCCCTATGGCGAATATCTCCCGATGGAATGGCTGCTCGGTCGTTTGGGTCTTGATCGCCTCACTGCCGGCAACATTCCCTATGCCGCAGGGCCCGGGCCGCGCACCTTGGATATCGGTGCGCAGGGTAAAGCGGGCATACAAGTTTGCTATGAAATTGTATTCTCCGGTCAGGTCGTCGACCGCTCGAATCGCCCTGACTATATTTTCAATCCGTCCAATGACGGGTGGTTTGGATGGTGGGGGCCGCCGCAACATTTGGCGCAGGCGCGCATGCGTGCGCTAGAAGAAGGCCTGCCGGTTTTGCGCTCGACCACAACTGGGATTAGCGCTGTCATTGACGCCAATGGAATTGTGCGTGGCACGGTTCCCTCGGGCGAGGCTGGCCGGATCGACGGCTTCATCCCTAAGGCTAAGCTGCCGACCCTGTTTGCGCAGTGGGGCAATGCGCTCCCGCTCGGTTGGGCCGCATTGTTGATCGCGCTGGCTTTGGCCCTGCCAAGACTGCTTGCGCAAAGGAGCGAGCGCGGCTAGGGCTGCGCGCAACACATAAAGGTTTCCTTATATCCATAGGAAGCCCGACCAGTCGACAATCAGCCGAGGGCCCGATGCGCAACGATTTTCTCTTTACGTCCGAAAGTGTTTCTGAAGGCCATCCGGACAAGGTTTCTGACCAAATCTCCGATGCGATTGTCGACCTGTTTATCTCCAAAGACCCCGAAGCGCGGGTCGCTTGCGAAACGCTGACCACGACTCAGCGCGTTGTTCTGGCCGGTGAAATTCGCTGCAAAGGTGTTTACGAAAACGGTGAATGGGTACCGGGCGCAGCGGAAGAAATCGAAGCAGCCGTGCGCCAGACCGTGCGCGAGATTGGGTATGAGCAAGATGGGTTTCACTACGCCAATCTGACCTTTGAAAACCACCTACATGGTCAATCTGCCGAAATTGCAATGGGCGTGGATGCGGGCGAAGAAGGATCCAACAAAGACGAAGGCGCTGGTGACCAAGGCATCATGTTCGGCTTTGCTTGCGATGAGACGCCGGACCTGATGCCAGCGACGCTTGATTACAGCCACAAGATCCTTGAGCGTTTGGCCGCCGATCGCAAATCGGGTGCTGCGCCATTCTTGGAGCCTGATGCGAAAAGCCAAGTTACCCTGCGCTATGTCGATGGCAAGCCAGTCGCGGCCACCGCAATCGTCGTCTCCAGCCAGCACGCAGCGGGCTATCACGAAGGCGAGAAAGAAGCTGAGCTCAAAGCCTATGTGAAAAAGGCGGTTGGCGAAATCCTTCCCGACGGCCTGATCTCTGACGAGACTGCTTGGCACATCAACCCAACCGGCGCGTTTGAGATTGGCGGGCCAGATGGCGACGCTGGGCTCACCGGTCGCAAG
>CAZOLE010000382.1:0-1792 GCA_964580445.1 uncultured Porphyrobacter sp. | reverse complement strand
TAGGGTGGCCAGCATGTATTATAATAGCGACGACAAACGTCAGTTCATCGAAGGCGAGCGTGCTGGACTTCAGGCATCGACTCATTTCGCACGGATGGCATGGTCCCGTGCAGAAGCGAACGGACAACGCATGGCGTTGTCGAACGATGAAGGCGCAGAGGCTCGAACCCACGCGAAGCGAGAGCGCTTCCGTGCAGCCTACCGCGAAGCCATGGCGTTCGAGTCAGATATCGAAGAAAATGATGACGAATACGGCGACCTAGATGAGTACGGTTACGCGGCGTAGGCGTCACGCAATCTTACTGTCCAGTATTTCGCGGTCGCGAAGGAACCGTTCTTGATAGATCCGCTGCGCCGCTGTGCTGACGTCATCGATGAACGATGCTGAAGCTGCGGCACCTATGGCCGCGCCCACAACCGGAATGGCTTGTGCTGCTTTACGGCCCGCAAGATTTCGCGCCAATGCAGCGGCCAATCCGCGTGTCGCAAACACTGCGCCTTCCTTGGCAATCATACCGCGCGAAGCCGCATGGTTGGAAATCTCGCCTTCGTAATCGTCTTCTAACGCCGCCAGCGCGTTGTCCTTTTCCGACGCCGTATTTGCGGCTGCGGCGGAGAGTACCCGCATCGCAAACTCGCTCTCTCCCTCGGACTGATAGCCATAGGCGGCCCCAATCCGGCGGATTGCGCGCAGCGCCATTGCGACCGTGAAAGGAATATCGATCACGAGGCCAGCAAATCCAGCGGCCCCGGCGCTCGCGCCGCTGGCCCCAGCCATGCCGATTGCCCATTTTCGTGATGTCTTGGCTTCCGTATCGGCGGCTTCCAGATTGCTCGGCAAAGGCGCGTCCGCATCTTCGTGTAGGGTCTTCGATGCGAGTTTGTTGGCTTCAGCCAACGCTTTCTCAATCGTCTCTTCCGAGAACGCGGCTCGCATAGCTTTGTCGAGTGGTGCGGCCGCACGGCCTAGCCATTTCGCTGCGGTACTGGGTGGTTTGCCCTTCCACTCCGCGATTTCGACGATTTGTGCGCGTTCGTAGTCGTTTGCATTGCGTGTATCGACGACGATGACTTTTGGCTGACTCATGAGACCCTCGGCTTTTCCACCATAGATATGGGGACGCGCAGGATGCAGCGCAAACATTAACCATCCTTCACCGTCTCCATCGTTATGAACGTCGACGTTTGCGCGACGTGGGGCAGGGCGGCAATCGTCTCTCCCAACACCTTGCGATAGGCAACCACGTCGGAGGTTCGGATCTTCAACAGATAGTCGAATCCACCCGCAATCATATGTGCCGCCTCGATCTCTCGATGTTCCTGCACAGCAGTGTTAAAGGCGCTCAGCGCCTCGGACCGCGTGTTATCAAGTGTTACTTGGACAAACGCGATATGGGACAAGCCCAGTTTTTCAAGGTTCACCTCAGCCCGGTATCCGGTAATCACCCCCTCGCGCTCTAGGCGGCGCACGCGCGCCAGGGTGGGCGATTTGCTGAGGCCCACTTCATCGCTCAAGGTCGCCATCGACATCTGAGCATCTCGCGAAAGTGCCGTAAGAATCCGATAATCAATGCGATCCAATTTGACTACATTTTCAGACATAGACAGTTCATATCAACTAAAATTTCCCATTTAAATGCCCAATTAGTCTGCAAAAGAAGAAAATTTAGTCCAGCAAGTATCAGCACTCTAGGCTATCCTCTCCGAGTGACCTTGGGAGGACGCTATGCTCGATGACATTCGACAAACCTTACGCGCAGCGACATTGGAGAACGAAAGCAGCGCGTTAGAG
>CAZOLE010000381.1:0-1793 GCA_964580445.1 uncultured Porphyrobacter sp. | reverse complement strand
CCGAGATAACCGCGTTTCTTGCCGCTTGCCTTGCGCAGCTCTGTCAAAGCCTCGGCGATCCGCGATCCGACGGCATCGGCTTCATCGCCGCTCGGGTCTGGCCCGGCGAGCTCTTTGGCCAACGCTTCTTCGGCTTTCTTGATCTTGCGACGGCGCAGGAACCACCAGATGAACCAGATCAGGAGAAACCCGCCCGTAAAGCTCAAACGCACCCAAAGCGGCTGCATCCACTCGACGAACAGCGGCAAGCCCACAGCCGTTAGCAAGATCAACGTCAAGAACAGCAGGGTTGTGAGTGTGTACCAGTTCGTGAAGAACTTCTTCATGGATGTCCTCCGCGTCCCATGGCCTTACTCGCCCATCTCAACGACAAATTCGACACGGCGATTCTGCGCTTTGCCCTCAGCCGTGTCGTTCGAAGCGAGCGGCACTGTGTCCCCCAGACCCTTCACCGTCACCCGCGAAGGATCGCTGAGCTCCGCCTTGATGATATCGGCAACGGTCTTGGCTCGCGCCTCGGAAAGCGCGATGTTGTTAGGATAATCAATAGTCGCAATCTTATCAGAATCGGCGTGACCTTCGACAGTGACCGGGCCCTTCTCCAACTCAATCGCTTGACCGATTTTGACAAAGGTCGCGCGCCGCCCATCGGTTAGCTGGTCGGAGGCAGGCTCAAACAAAGTGCCAATAGTGGTACGCACGCGATTGCCGTTCACCGCGACGAGACTTTGGTCAATTTCGCTGGAAAGGAACTCGCGAAGCCGGGTCTCGGTCCCAGTTGCGGGCACTTCCATCACCGTTGCGCCGCGCGTCAACTCAATCGGCTCATTCTTGAAAATTGCCGCCACTCGGTCTTGCGGCGACTGCCCGCTCGCCATCAGCGCGAGGAAGAAGACCAAGAAAATCACGAAGGCCAGACCCGCGCCCGCTGCGGCGGCCAGCCCCACTATAGTCCAGAAATTGTTCGGCTTGCGCGGTGCATCGGCCCCGCGCCATTGCGCCACCATATCCTGTTGCGACAGGCTGCGCACATGCTCCAAGGCGGCGATCAAGCTTGAGCTAGCTTGCTGGCGCTGGCTAAAGCCATCCGACATTGCGCGCGTGCGCCCTTCGAACCCTGCTGCGATGCAGGCATGAAACAGCTCAATCAGGTCACGATTTCGCGCCGGGTCTTGCAGCATCTCCTGCACAAAATCCCAGAAGCGATCGCCACCAATGCTCTCGCGAAAGAAGGTCACGACCATATTGCGCTGCGCCCATTGCGCACCGCCGCCGCCAACTCCGGGAAGGTTTTGAGCAACATCATCAATCGTCGCGCACACGGCATACTTAGCGCGTTGACGTACCCCCTCGGGATAGAGCGGGGTGATGACATTTTCGAATTTCGCAATCGCGTCTTTGGCCTTGGCGTGGAATTCACCCATGGAGACCTGCCAGCGGCCTGACTGGATAGCCGCGGCCATGGCTAGAACAGGCGCGGCGTGCGCCGTCATCGGGTTGCGATCATCGCGCGGCGCTTGGGGATTAGGAACAGTGTCTTCGAATTTCGCGCCGGACGTATCCATCGGCGTGCTTGGCTGGGCAGGCGCAGAGGCCGCCGGTGCCGGTCCGCCAAACGGATCATCGCCTATCGGTGCAAAGCCGCCAGCTTGCGGCGGAGGCGCCGTTGGCGGCGGGGGGGCAGGCGGTGGAGTTGGCCCTGTGTGCCAATCATCGGCGCTGGAAAACCCG
Source organism: uncultured Porphyrobacter sp. (assembly GCA_964580445.1). Lineage (GTDB taxonomy): Bacteria > Pseudomonadota > Alphaproteobacteria > Sphingomonadales > Sphingomonadaceae > Erythrobacter. Next base: position 62 of record CAZOLE010000381.1, on the reverse strand, counting down.
CCAGCGGCGGGCGGAGGAGCAGGTGTGCCAGCAGGCGCACTGCCCTGTGCCCCTCCTCCCCT
>CAZOLE010000380.1:0-1807 GCA_964580445.1 uncultured Porphyrobacter sp. | reverse complement strand
CTTCCTGTTGGCGCCTGAAATCCATGAAGTTGGATTGATGCTGGCGGTGGTCTTTGCCGCATTCGCTATCGGTTGGGGTGTGCTGGTCCACCGTAAGGTCGCGCCGACTGTATTGGCGGTGTCGGGCCTAGGCATGATGGCGGGCGCGCTAATGGTTGGGCACGGCACTCTAGAGATTGCGCTCACCATTGTTGGTGTCGCGCTGGTTTCCGCCGGCCACATGATGAACCTACGCACCGCAAATTAAAGCGGCGCTTGCGTCATTGCTTCGAGAGCTTATGTCGCAGGCATGAGCGATCAAAAAACCATCACTCTCAACGGCGAAACGCGCAGCACCCATGCTGCGACCATTGCTGATCTGGTGCGCGATTTAGAGCTTAACCCGCTAAAGGTTGCGGTTGAGTGCAACACCGTGATCGCGCCGCGCTCCACTTTTGAGCAAGCTCCGTTGAATGACGGCGATGTGCTCGAGATTGTCCATTTTGTTGGCGGCGGCTGACGCACCGCATAAATGTGAGGCTTGCCGCGCTTGGCCTGTGCCCTTACCTGCGCAGATATGAGCAAAGACACTTGGACAGTCGCCGGCCGCACCTTCACCTCCAGGCTGATCGTTGGGACCGGCAAATATAAAGACTTCGAAGAAAACGCAGCGGCGATGGAGGCGAGCGGGGCGGAAATCGTCACTGTTGCGGTGCGCCGGGTCAATGTCTCCGATCCCAAAGCGCCGATGCTCACCGACTTTATTGACCCCAAGAAGGTCACTTACCTACCCAACACCGCCGGGTGCTTTACCGGCGACGAAGCGGTGCGCACCTTGCGTCTGGCGCGCGAGGCGGGCGGCTGGGATTTGGTCAAACTCGAAGTGCTCGGCGAAGCGCGCACGCTCTATCCCGATATGCGCGAAACCCTGACCGCTTGTGAGACGCTGGCGAAAGAGGGCTTTCACCCGATGGTCTACTGCGTCGATGATCCGATTGCGGCCAAGCAGTTGGAAGATGCGGGCGCGGTAGCGATTATGCCGCTGGGCGCGCCGATTGGATCAGGGTTGGGCATTCAAAACCAAGTGACCATCCGGTTGATCGTGGAAGGCGCGAATGTTCCTGTGCTGGTCGATGCGGGCGTAGGTACGGCTTCGGATGCGGCGGTGGGTATGGAGCTTGGCTGTGACGGCATCCTGATGAACACCGCGATTGCCGAGGCGAAAGACCCGATCCGTATGGCTCGTGCAATGAAATACGCGGTCGATGCGGGGCGCGAAGCCTATTTGGCGGGTCGCATGGGGCGGCGCAAATACGCCGATCCAAGCAGTCCGTTGGCGGGGTTGATTTAAAATTTGCCAGCCCTTGGTGGCTAGCTTGCGGAGCACGGCTGCGTACCAGCCGCAAGGGCGGAGTCGTAGTCGAAGACGCAGACGTGCGCAGCACACCTGCAAGCCCGCCCGCAGGCCCGTAAGGGCCGAGGAAATGGCGCGCCGGATGGCGTGCCCAAACAAAGACTCCCCAAACCTCACTTTTTTGTAAATTCTGCCCCTCGGTTACCACCTATTAACCATAGTCGCCGACAACCGTCCTCATTGCGAGGAGGCCGAGATGGCACGAGTTGGCAGCACATCAATGACAATCGCGGAAATGCGCGAGTTTGCAGGCTTTGCGCCGTGTGAACAGCGCTATATCAAGCGCAGTCTGGACATTGGTTTGGCGCGTTGTGACGCGTTCAAGACATGGGGTCGCAGCGAAGAAGAGACGCTGGCGATCCGCCGTCAATATGTCGCCTATCAAGATCTGAAGGTTCTGCGCGAGCATGTGCT
>CAZOLE010000379.1:0-1817 GCA_964580445.1 uncultured Porphyrobacter sp. | reverse complement strand
CGTCGCTGCGGTGGAGAATGGTTATAAAGAGGCCAGCCGCGCGATCTACGATGCGAACATCACCAACCTGATCGCTGGTGTGCTGCTGTTCTGGTTCGGGTCTGGACCGATCCGTGGCTTTGCCGTGGTTCTGGTTATTGGCCTTGCGACAACGGTGTTCACCGCACTTGTCTTGACCCGCATGTGGGCGGCCGGATGGCTCGGCTCTAAGCGCCCTACAGACATCAACATATAAGGAGGACGAACCAATGAAACTGCTCAAACTCGTCCCCGCTGACACAAATATCAAATTCCTAAAGCTGCGGCTGCCATTCTTCATCGTCAGCTTGCTGCTGATCGCTGCAAGTTGGGCGGCGGTGCTGGTGCAAGGCCTCAATTACGGCGTAGATTTCGCTGGGGGTCAAGAAGTCCGGTTGACCTTTGAAGAACGCGAACAAGCACCTGTGCCTGAGCTGCGTGAATTGGTCAGTAGTCTTGGCTATGGAACACCGGTGGTGCAGGAATTTGGTGCGCCCAATGTCGTCTCTATCCGTGTCCCACTGCCCGAAGGTGTCGAAGACAAGCCGGGTGCCGCGACTGAAATCGGCAACACAGTCATCTCGACGATTGGCGATGAATATGAAGATGTTCGCACAGACGGCAACGACACCGTTTCTGGCAAAGTCGCTGGCGAGTTTCGTTCTAGCGCTGCGATAGCGCTCCTTCTCGCGATGTTGGGTGTTGCGCTCTACATTTGGGTGAGGTTTGAGTGGCAGTTTGGCATTGGCGCGCTCTTTGCGCTGTTCCACGATGTGTCGCTAACGCTGGGCCTGTTTGCGATCACGCAGCTTGAATTTAGCCTCCAGATCATTGCGGCCATTCTTGCGATTATCGGCTACTCGCTTAACGATACGATCGTGGTGTTTGACCGCATTCGTGAGAACCTCAAAAAGTTCCGCAAAATGCCGCTGGTTGAGCTGCTCGACCTGTCCGTCAATGAAACGCTGGCGCGTACCGTCATGACGTCATTGACGCTGCTGGTGGCGCTGCTGCCGCTGGTGTTCTTTGGTCCGGCGAGCCTGTTTGGGCTGGTCTTGGCGATTACGGCAGGCGTGGTGATTGGGACATATTCGAGCGTCTATCTCGCCTCCCCTATTCTGATCTGGCTGGGCGTTACCTCGAACAGCTTTGTCCCGGCTGAAACTGTCGCGGACAAGCAGGAAAAGGTCGTTCTGGGTAAGAGTTAGGGGAGCGGGACCCGTTGCTGCAGTCTCTCAAACTAGCTCATCAAAATAGGCAGCGAGCTCGGTCGCGTTGTTGTCCCAACTAAAGCGGCTCACCGCTGCTGAGACCTCTTGAGAATTCGGCGGTTCGGCGAGGATAGCCTTAACTGCCGCAACCACCGCTTCGGGCGTCCGTTCAACCAGACGTCCGACAGTGTTGCCGGTGATAAGCTCGCGGGCTCCGCCAACATCGGTGGTAACCACTGGCGTTCCACAGGCAAGGCTCTCGACCCAAGCATTGGCCAGCCCTTCGTTCGCCGTCGGAAGCACCATTGCGTCGGCGGCTGACAAGATCAACGGCATCAAATTGTGATCGACGGAGCCGGCGAAATGCACCCGGTCCGCGACATCAAGCCGCGCAGCGAGTTCGCGAAGTTCGGCTTCAAACTCGCCTTTGCCAACGAGTATAAGACGCGCATCGGCAATCTGCGGCAACGCCTTGATTGCAATGTCTTGGCCCTTACGGTCAATCAGGGCACCGACACAGGCGAGCAGAGGGTCTTTAAACGGCAGATCAAAGCCCAATTGTTCACCCAGCTGCGCGCGCAATTGCAT
>CAZOLE010000378.1:0-1835 GCA_964580445.1 uncultured Porphyrobacter sp. | reverse complement strand
AGCCAAGCTACCTAAGAAGTCCTAGCCCACAGCGCTTAAAAGCCGACGGTCCACTAACGACCCAATTTTGGATGTTCCCTGCTATGCCACTGCCGTTGCAAAGCGGAGGTTCAATTCACGCCTCGTTGTGTTAAGCAATCGGTGAAGTGAGGTGGAGATAGGCATGGGCGTGATGGTGATCGTGGCTTACAAGCCAAAGGTAGGCGAAGAGGATGCATTGCTGGCCCTGACACGCGGGCACGTGCCTGCGCTGCGCCAGCTTGGCCTCGCGACGGATCGCCCGGCCCTCGCAATGCAGGCGAAGGACGGCAGTATCGTTGAGGTCTTTGAATGGGCAGACGGGGCCATTGAAAAGGCTCATACCCACCCTGACGTGCTGGCGATGTGGGAGAAGTATGCCGCAGTTTGTGACTATGTTCCTATCAAGACCCTAGCGGAAGCGGGTGACATGTTCGCAGAGTTTGTTCCTATCGAGTTATAAACCTGATCCGACCGCTCTAAGTCGTTTTAATTGACGAACAGACCGACCGCTTCCACCCCCAATTCCAGCCGCTCAATGACGCCCAGCGCAGATCAAAAAACCGGTCGTTGGAATGGCTCAGCTATTGGGCCCTTCATACGCCTCAACAATGCGGCCCACGATAGGGTGGCGCACGACATCGGCGGCGGTGAAGCGGATCGTGCCGAAGCCATCAACCTCTTCGAGTCGGTCAACCGCATCGGCCAAGCCGCTGGACTTCACACCGCCGGGAATATCGACCTGTTTGGGGTCGCCGCAGATCACCATCCGGCTGTTCTGACCAAAGCGAGTGAGGAACATCTTCATCTGTTCGCGCGTGGTGTTTTGCGCCTCATCAAGGATCACAAAAGCATCCGCCAAAGTGCGCCCCCGCATAAAGGCAATCGGGGCGATCTCGATCTCGCCGCTATCGATCCGACGCTGAACCTGTTCGGGCGGCATACAATCGTTGAGCGCGTCATAGAGCGGGCGCAGATAGGGGTCGACTTTCTCCTTCTCAGTGCCGGGTAGAAAGCCGAGCTTTTCGCCCGCTTCCACCGCGGGGCGCGACAGGATCAGCCGCTGAACACTGCCGCTGATAAGCTGGCTGACGGCCTGCGCGACCGCGATATAGGTCTTGCCCGTCCCCGCTGGCCCCAGCGCAAAGATGATATCGTCGCGAGCCAAGCTGCGCATATATTCGATTTGCGCAGCCGAGCGCGGCACAATCGTTTTGCGCCGCGTACGGATCATGATCGGCGGTTCTTGCTTTTCGCCGCTGATAATACCCTCCAATGTGGGTTCGTTCGACATCGCGATGAGCGCTTCGATTGCGCCTGCATCCAGATCCTGACCCTTGGCCAGCCGATCATACATTGTGGTCAGTGTTTCGCGCGCGCGCGCCACAGCATCTTCAGCCCCTTCGATCAAGACTTTGCCACCGCGCGCATGGATAAACACGCCAAGCCGATTTTCGACCTGAACGAGATTGGCGTCAAACTGTCCGAATAATGGGCCAAGAAGCGACTGATTTTCAAAGCTCAGCTCCGCTTTCGCGCGCGCTGCCTCATTGCCGTTGATTGCGTCCGGCACGACGGCCGGGTCGATGGAGCGAGATGGTTTGCGGCCCATAGGTTCCTTTGATCAAGTGCCGTTGCTGCTGAGTCGCAAGCCTAATTGCTGCGGCGCGCAAAGCAAGTTTGCCGCGCATGTGCAGCGGTGGAAAGTCACACAGCGGTCACCTGCGTCATCAAACCGACACAGTTTTGCGCAGCTTCCCTTCAACCGAATTCGGCCCGGCTTCGATCATGTCCACATCGACCAGTTCGCCTAGCGC
>CAZOLE010000377.1:0-1852 GCA_964580445.1 uncultured Porphyrobacter sp. | reverse complement strand
CCCCTGCCCTGACGACCAAATCGATTACTCGATGATTTTGGACACAACGCCAGCGCCAACTGTGCGGCCGCCTTCGCGGATCGCAAAGCGCAGGCCGTCTTCCATGGCAATCGGTGCGATCAGCTCAACACCAAAGGACACGTTGTCGCCCGGCATAACCATCTCTGTACCTTCTGCCAGCTGAACTGTGCCCGTCACATCCGTTGTCCGGAAGTAGAACTGTGGGCGGTAGTTCGCGAAGAATGGCGTGTGACGGCCACCCTCATCCTTGGTCAGGATATAGGCTTCGGCTTCGAACTTGGTGTGCGGCTGAACCGACGATGGCTTACACAGAACCTGTCCGCGCTCAACGCCTTCACGGTCGATACCACGCAGCAATGCGCCGATGTTGTCGCCCGCTTCACCGCGGTCCAGCAACTTGCGGAACATTTCAACACCTGTACAGGTTGTGGATTGCGTATCGCGGATACCAACGATTTCAATCGTGTCACCAACGTTGATCACACCGCGCTCAACGCGACCTGTCACAACTGTACCACGACCAGAAATCGAGAACACGTCCTCAACCGGCATCAAGAAAGGCTGGTCAATCGCACGCTCTGGCGTTGGGATCCATTCGTCCACAGCAGCCATCAGTTCTTTGATCTTCTCTTCGCCGATTTCTGGCTTGTTGCCTTCCATCGCTGCCAAAGCAGATCCTGCAACGATTGGGATATCGTCGCCTGGATACTCATACGAGCTCAGCAATTCGCGGATTTCCATTTCGACCAGCTCAAGCAGCTCTTCGTCGTCGACCTGGTCCACTTTGTTCATGAAAACAACCATTGTCGGGATACCAACCTGGCGGCCCAGCAAGATGTGCTCGCGTGTTTGTGGCATTGGGCCGTCAGCGGCGTTCACAACCAAGATCGCGCCGTCCATTTGCGCCGCACCTGTGATCATGTTTTTCACATAGTCCGCGTGGCCGGGGCAATCAACGTGCGCATAGTGACGGTTGTCCGTCTCATACTCAACGTGCGCCGTAGAGATCGTAATCCCACGCGCTTTTTCCTCAGGCGCGCCATCAATCTGGTCATACGCCTGAAAATCGCCGAAATACTTCGTAATCGCCGCTGTCAACGTCGTCTTACCGTGGTCAACGTGACCAATCGTGCCAATGTTTACGTGCGGCTTATTACGCTCAAACTTTTCCTTTGCCATGATGGCCTCCTTTTCTTTTTGCTATTTCCGGCGTGCGCTCAAAAGGCTGTACGACCGAAAATTAGGCTTCTCAAATTGATTGCGGTTAGGTTTCCCAAACTTGCTGCGCTTCTCCGGAAAACCTTTTCATTCTGGCTAACGATACCATTGGCGACTGCGCCAACGGCCAGTCCAATCAGACCACCGCTTGTCGCTGCTGGCGTGGTAACCGATCGGAAGGCCGATGGTCCAGCCAGCAACATCCCATCGCTTATTCTCTCAACCCTGAACGTCCCTTCGGCAAATTCTTGTTTATTGCCGGCAATAACGCGCATCGTGTCTACTGAAACTAACACACGTGCCGGGATATCGCCCTGTTTACCTGCAACACTCAGTTTTTCCGCAAGGGTTTTCGCATAGTCACTCGTGTAGCTTACGCCTTTCAGGCTCGCGCCTTGCTCAGCTGCATCAGTAAACGACACCCGGACATCTTGAATATCCAAGCGCTCCGATATTTCGGAGGTTACTACTTGCTGAGTACAGGCTGCCAAGAAACTCCCGGCAGCCAAAGTAAGGAATATGCGACGGCTAAACATTTACGCGTATTTCGCCTGAATCTCGTCCGAGATGTTCTGAGGAACCGGATCGTAATGGTCGAACTGCATCGTAAAGT
>CAZOLE010000376.1:0-1870 GCA_964580445.1 uncultured Porphyrobacter sp. | reverse complement strand
CTGTTTTCCTGCAGAAAATGCTGGTGTTCCAGAACCCACCGAGCACCGAAAAGTTGTGCAGCGCGCTCGCCGCGAAAATAACGGCACGATTCGGACATGTCGATGTTATCGTCTCGCCAGCGATGGGAGGAATAATCCCCGGATATGAGACAGCCCGGGCGCTTGGATGCCGCGCAATCTTTGTCGAACGCGAGGATAGCGAGTTTCGGCTGCGTCGCAATTTTGAGATTCGCGACAACGACAAAGTGGTGATGGTCGAAGACATGGTGACAACGGGCCTGTCATCGCGCGAGTGTATTGCCGCGATTCGGAAACATCCCGGCGAATTGGTCGGTGCGGCTTGTTTGATTGACCGTTCCAACGGTACCGCTGAAATTGGTGTTCCGCTGGCAGCACTCGCTACGCTCAATATTCCCGATTTCGATGCAGACGATTTGCCACCTGAACTGGCGGCGTTACCCCCTGTAAAACCGGGCAGCCGCAAGGACTGAATCGCCGATGTTTCGTCTACTAGCAACTATTGCCATGGCACTGGCTGGACCAACAATTGCAGTTGCACAAAACCCCAACAAGCCGACAATCTCGACCATCCTGCGCAGTTATGATTTCGATGGCGTGGTGGTTATCTCACCCGACGATCAAGATTCGGAAAATCTGGAATGGGACAATCGCAATGGCATTGCTAAGACGGCCGACGAAGCAGCCGTCCCTTGGCGCTGGGCGTCTGTCACCAAACAGATGATTGCCATATTGGTTATGCAACAGGTTGAGCGTGGCAAGATTGACCTCGACAAAGCAGCCAGTGTCTATCTTCCAAATTTTTCCAGTCCAAATGCCGATACAGTTACAGTTCGGCAATTGATGCAACATCAAAGCGGATTGCCCAATCCCTCTGACCGAGATGGTAATCCTTCGGAACGCTGGGCTTTCTTCAGGGACGACTTTAGCGGCAGCCGCGATCCGGCAACCGGCTTTTGCGCGGGCCCTGTGAAGGGCGCACCGGGCGACGGCTGGAGCTATAACAATTGCGATTACATGGTGCTTGGCGCTCTGCTTGAAGCGGCGACTGACCTTAGCTGGCAAGAACTCTTCGATCGCGAAATTGCCAAACCTTTGGGGCTTAAATCGACAGGCGTATTCGCTTCACCGACCTATCCCGGTGATCTGGGAACTCGGGTTGGTCGGGTGTGGGGACGGCGTGAATGGCACTGGGATCTCTCGACGCTGGGAGCATCAGCCTCAATGTTCGGATCTGCCGCGGACCTGATCGCAATTGACCGCGCGTTGATGGATGGTCGATTGCTGCGTGAAAAAGCCTTGGAGCAGATGTGGTATGGTGACCCAGCCTTAGGTTATATGGCGATCGGCCAGTGGGCTTATCCCGCCCAGTTAGAAGGATGCGATGAAGCCGTTGAAATTGTTGAACGCCATGGCGACATGGGCGCAACACAGGTCCGCAATTTCATATTGCCAGATGATGGGATTGCGGTTGTGATGTTCTCGCAAAGCCTGCCCTTTGATTATGGTGAAATCTTAGATCAGAGTGGATTTGCCTATGACATCTTGTCGGCAACCGTTTGCGCGCAGGAGCAAGTTCAGTGATCTCTCCCCTCCGACTTGGTGTGAACATTGATCACGTCGCCACCATTCGCAATGCGCGGGGCGGGGATCATCCAGACCCTGTACGCGCGGCAGAAATCGTTTCGCGTGTCGGCGGAGATGGGATTACGGCACATCTGCGCGAAGACCGCCGCCATATTCGCGATGAGGATTTGGCGCGCATTCAAGACGCAACCGATTTGCCGCTCAATTTGGAGATGGCCGCAACGCCTGAAATGCTCGAGATCGCGCTTAGGCATCAACCCCATGC
>CAZOLE010000375.1:0-1878 GCA_964580445.1 uncultured Porphyrobacter sp. | reverse complement strand
GCCAATTGCGAGCGAATAGCCCGCTTCGTTAAACAAGGCGGCGTTCAGGTCTGCGCGGCTCATCCGGGTGAGGCCCAGTTCTTTGGCGCGCGCAATCTCTGGCACGGTGTCTTCGATCGCAGCTGAGGCGACAAGGATTTGGTCAGCCGATTTTATCCCGCTGCCATCTTGCGGGGACAGATCAAAGCCATTGTCTGCCAGCCACGCGAACTTTTCGGGCGTGCGCCCTTGATCGTAGCTGCGGTCGGACCCAGCCACGTTGTGCCCGATTCCGTGCACAATCTGAGCGAGCGGGAGCATTCCGGACCCACCGATCCCACAAAAAAAGAATGGCCGACCTTCAATGTCGGGTGCGTTATCGCCTGATCCCATACGAATCGTGGTTATTGTCTTGCGCGATGGCTGACAAGCAACATAGAGTTTCATGATGACGAAAATTGCAATTTGTGCACCGGCAACACCAATAACTCGCGATCATGCGGCAGCTTTGGAAGCTCTCGTGGCCGAAGAGTTTCCTTCGCACAGCGTCACTTTCCATGATCAATGCTTTGAGCGGCGCGGGCATTTCGCCGGTGATGATTTGCGGCGTCTGACTGGATTGCTGGATTGTGCCAACGATCCGGACATTGATGCGGTGTGGTTTGCGAAAGGGGGTTATGGCTCCAATCGTATCGCCGAAGCGGCGGTGGCGCAGATGAATGCCAGCGCCAAGTCAAAGACTTATGTCGGCTATTCTGATTGCGGTTATTTGCTAGCGGCACTGTATCGCGCAGGCATAGGGCAATGCGCGCATGGATCCATGCCGGTTAGCGCACGTTCTGAAACTGGGCGCGAAGCTGTGCGGCGGGTTCTGCGCTGGTTCGGAGGGGACAATAGCGGGTTGGAGCCAAGTTTGGACGGGAGCACACCTGCTGCGGCGTTCAACCTTATTACGCTGGCAATGATCGCTAGGACTCCAATCATGCCGGATCTGACGGATCATATCGTGATGGTCGAAGAAGTTTCCGAACACCTTTACGCGATTGATCGTCTGTTTTTCCATTTGGCAGACAGCTTGCGCCACACCGCTGGTTTGAGGCTTGGCGCGATTACTGCGGTGCCTGAGAACTATGTCGAATTTGGCCAGACCGAAGAGGAAATTGCGCAGTATTGGTGCGCGCGCGCCGGCATCCCTTTTTTGGGCCGCGCAGAAATTGGGCACACATCTTCCAACAAAGTTGTCCCATTTGGACTTGCGGGACCGGCTGGCGCTGCCTAGCGGGTTTTGTGATTGAGAGCGGCTCAGGCATCCGCCTGACCCTGTAACCAAGCCACCCGCTCCCTCCACCCTTCCACCCGGACCGTGCTCCGGAGTGATAATCCGGGTGGAAGGGTGGAGGGAGCGGGTGGCCCGGAACATTGAGAGGCAATTATGCGCGCATTCGTTTTTCCCGGACAAGGCAGTCAAAAAGTCGGCATGGGCACCGAGCTTGCCCTAGCCAGCGCAGTGGCGCGCGAAGTGTTCGAAGAAGTTGATGAAGCGCTCGGTCAAAAACTTAGTGCGATCATGGCGGAAGGGCCGGAGGATCAACTCACGCTCACTGAAAATGCGCAGCCTGCGATCATGGCCAATGCGATAGCGACCTTGCGGGTGTTGGAACGCGATTTCGGAGCGAAGCTAGCGGACCATGCCGGATGCGTCGCGGGGCACTCTCTGGGTGAATACACTGCTTTGTGTGCGGTGGGTGCGTTTGATCTGTCGACAACGGCGCGGCTTTTGAAACTGCGCGGACAAGCGATGCAAGCGGCTGTTCCAGTCGGCGTAGGCGCAATGGCGGCCCTACTCGGCGCTGATATCGAGAAAGCCAGTGCTTTGGCCGCTGCTGCTGCCGATGGCGA
>CAZOLE010000374.1:0-1884 GCA_964580445.1 uncultured Porphyrobacter sp. | reverse complement strand
TTCATTTCCAGAATGTTCACGTGATGCGTCAGCCGATCCAGCAATGCGCCGGTCAGCCGTTCGGTCCCAAAGGTTTCCGTCCACTCTTCGAACGGCAGGTTGCTGGTAATGAGGGTTGATCCACGCTCGTATCGTTGCGAGATCAGCTCGAACAGCAGCTCTGCGCCTGTTTTGCTGAGTGGGACAAACCCCAGTTCGTCTATGATCAGCAGTTTGACCTTGGCCAATTGGCGCTGTAATCGCAGTAGCCGCTTCTCATCGCGTGCCTCCATCATCTCATTTACCAGAGCGGCGGCTGTGACGAAGGCGACGGGCATGCCCTTTTGACAGGCAGCCAGACCCAGCCCAAGGGCGACATGGGTTTTGCCCGTGCCCGATGGGCCCAGTGCAATAACATTCTCACGCCGTTCGATCCAATCACAGCGCGCCAGTTCGAGGACCATCATCTTGTTCAGGCTCGGGATCGCCTTGAAGTTGAAGCTATCGAGGCTTTTGACCGCCGGGAACTTCGCGGATTTGATGCGGCGCTCGACCATGCGGCGTTCTCGGTCGATCAGTTCCAGCTCGGTCAGTCTGGCCAGATAGCGGACATGGTCGATGCCTTCGGCGGCACAGATACGCGCGAGCTTGTCATGTTCGCGCAGGAAAGTCGGCAGCCTCAGGGTTTTAAGGTGATTGGCCAACAGTAGTTCGGGTGCGTCCGTCATGCGCGATCTCCGCCCAGAAGGCCCATATAGGCTGCGACCGATGTCGTGGCGACAGTTGTGCTGGGCAGGAAGGGATAGACATCCAAGTCCAGCCGGGGTGGCCGTCGTTCGATACGACACAGCAAGAGATGTTTAATTGAATCAAAACTGATTGCCCCCATCTGCAAGGCATCTCTGACAGCACCGTGCAGAACCGGCATCTCGAAGCGTTCCAGCAGTCGCAGAACCTGCACATACTCGCGCTTTCCGAGTTTACCTTGCCGCGCTTCCAACAAACGCTGCAGGGTAGCGAAGGCTTCGGGCAGATCCCAATCTTGCAACGGGGCTGCCTGATCGAAGGACATGATCTTGCGCTCGATCAGCCGTAGATAATGCACCGGGTCGAAGGTGATGTCGTCTTTGTCGTAAGACCGAACATGTTCGGCGATCACTGCAGTAGCACAGCCAATGACAACGCGATCTACAAAGCCTTTGATCCAGACCTCTCGATGGCCAAAGGCCACCGGCACAGAGTAATCATTGCCCCGATAACGCACCACGGATGTGGACGTGACTTGGCCGCTGCGCAGATCACATGCTTCAAACCGCGCAGCGGGCAGGCCCTGCATCGCGGTCAGATCGGACAGTAATCGCTCACCGATACTGATCTTGTGACCGCGCAAGATGTCTGTCTGGCGTTTGCGGCACTGCTCTTCGAGATAATCATTAAATGCCGCCCAGCTTGGAAAGCGCGGCATGGGGACCATGAAGTTGCGGCGAGAATAGCCGACGAGACCTTCCACCTTGCCTTTATCGTTCCCCTTACCGGGGCGGCCATATCGATCCTGGATCACATAATGCGACAGCATCGCGCTGAACCGTTGGGTGCGATTGCGCGTCCCATCCGGCATGATCTTTGCAACAAGGCACCTGTCATTGTCATAAAGGACCGACTGCGGCACTGCACCAAAGAACGCGAAGGCATAAACATGACCATCCAACCAGGCCTCGGTGTTCGCCGCTGGATAAGCTCGGATGTAACAAGCATCACTGTGCGGCAGATCGAGTGCGAAGAAGTATGCCTTCTGCTCAACGCCACCGATCACAACCAGCGCTTCGCCAAAATCCGCCTGCGCATGGCCCGGTGGATGGCTCAACGGCACAAACATCTCGCGTGAGCCGCGCTTCTGGCCGCGCA
>CAZOLE010000373.1:0-1894 GCA_964580445.1 uncultured Porphyrobacter sp. | reverse complement strand
AAATGATGCCATCGAGCTTTTCGACATTCACCATATCGGGTGGCAGCAAGTCGATCCCATGCGAAACCAACCGCTTGCGATAAAAGCTCTCCGTCATGACATTGCGCGTTCCGATAAGCGCAGCCCGTTTGATCCCAGCATGCTGCACAGATTTGCCGACGCATTCCGCGATATGCAGGATTGGAATATCGATTGCCCCCGCAACATCTTCGAAGACTTTGTGCATCGAGTTGGCGCCGATCACGATCGCTTCAGCACCCGCGCCCTCGAGTCGCTTTGCGCTTTCACCAAGAGTTTGCGCGGCTCGCTTCCAATCTTTATCTTCGCGAATAGCGTAAAGCTGGCAGAAATCGAGGCTTTCGATCAGCATCGGAGCGGACGCCATCGGCTTGCCACGGCGCTGAACAATTCGATTTATTTGATCATAGTACATGCCAGTCGAAACCCAGCTCATGCCGCCGATCAATCCCAGTTTGCGCACAAAAATTCCTCAAATCCGGCTCTAAGAACCCCCGGTTTAGCGATGAACCGGAACCCGCGTCTATAGGGTGCGCATTATTCTGCGGGTTCAGTCAGCTCAAGGTTGGCAAGCCACTTCTTGAGATCTGCTGTAGAAGGACCGGGCACTTCCTCCATGGGGAGGTGCGCAACATCGGGGTAAATGACGACGGTCTCGGTGCTTAGGTGCTCTGCGTACCATTCGGCTCCGCTTTTGGGCGTCACGCGGTCTTCATCGCCCCACATGATCAGCGCTGGCATCGCAAGCTTGGCGATATCTTCGGCCTTGAACGGTCCACCCCGCTCTGTGTTGGCACGATCAACAGCCGCCTGGCGATTGCCTGGATAACGAAGCAGCTCCCAATACCTATCGACATGCTGATCGGTGATAGACGAAGAATCGGCCACAGCGTCTTCAAGGCTAGACCGCACAAGGCTGCGCGGCGTGATAATCGTCATTAGGGAATTGAGCACCGGCGTTTGAGCAATTTTCGCTCCAATATACAGCCGCTCTTCTTCCTTGTTTCGCGGAGCTCCGCTGGCATTGAGTAACACCAATCCCGCCACCTGATCAGGGTTCTCCAGAGCAAAGGCTGTTGCCACCCATCCGCCCATCGAATTGCCAGCGAGGACAAACGATCCAAGTTTAAGGTGCTCCGCCACCGCTTCGACATCGGCGACGAAGCTCGATTTGGAGTAATCACCATCGTGCGAAGGCCCGGTTAGGCCGTGACCAATCTGATCGAAGCGGATGACGCGATAGTCTTTGCTGAGCCTTTCGGTCCATTCGTCCCAAGTGTGAAGGCTGCTATTGGCGCCATGCAAAAGGATGATAACCGGAGCGTCGCGCGGACCTTCATCGCGCAGATGGATGTTTTGCCCGTTGTCTAACTCGACAAATTGCGATGGCTCACCGCCATATTTAGCGCGCATAGCATCCGCATCGGTGTCAGGGGTGCGAAAGATCAAGAACGCGGCGACGAGCACCACCAATAAGCCTAGCGCAATTCGCACAAACCACTTCATTGACCCATCTCCGCAATCCATTGGCGAATGACGGCGACGCCGTCGTCATCAACTGTGCTCCGGCTAAGTTCTGGCATGGCGACACCCGGTTCGGTTGATTCCATCCTATAAAGCAAAATCGATGCATCGGGATCGCCCGGCGCTATCGAAACCTTGTGGCCCCCTGCGCCTCGTCCCGCAGCCACCGGAGGCTTGCGAATTCCGATAGCGTGGGGATCGTCTTGCTCCCAGCGCAGATCCAGACCAGAGTTCGACGCGCTGCCGCCGGGCTGATGACAATGCGCGCAGTTCACGTCGAGATAGGCGCGGGCGCGCATATCAGTGGCGGCACTCTCATCAGACCACCTGGGAAAAGGCGTCGCCAGTTGAG
>CAZOLE010000372.1:0-1895 GCA_964580445.1 uncultured Porphyrobacter sp. | reverse complement strand
CAGGCCCGACAGAAGCCGGGCGTGCCATCCTCGATGCGTCAAAGAGCAACCTGAAACGAGTGACCCTTGAACTGGGGGGCAAATCCCCGGTGATCATTCTGCCCGATGCTGATCTAGAGGCGGCGATACCGGGCGCGGCGAATGCGATCTTCTTCAATGGCGGACAGGTCTGCATCGCAGGGTCGCGGCTCTATGTGCATTCGAGTGTTTACGACAAAGTTGTCGATGGGTTAGTCGAAATTGCCAAATCAATTGGCCTTGGCCACGGTCTCGACCAGAACACACAGATGGGCTCGCTGGTCTCCAAACAACATGCAGCAAAAGTCGCGAGTTATATCCAAAGCGCGCGCGATGAAGGTGGAACGGTGCGTTGCGGCGGCAATGTTCTTGGCCCCAATGAAAGCTTCGTTGAGCCAACTGTGATCACTGACTTGCCCCTTGATGCGAAGGCAATGTGCGAAGAGATTTTCGGGCCAGTGTTGGTGGTTCAGCGTTTCGATGATGTCGAAGAGGTGATCGCCCAGGCCAATGACAGCGATTATGGATTGGCTGCCGGGATTTGGTCTGAAGGCCTGTCCAATGCCACGCGACTAGCCAATCGCCTGGCGGCAGGAACAGTGTGGATCAACAGCCACGCAATGTACGACGCCTCTCTGCCCATCGGGGGAACTAAGCAATCAGGCTATGGCCGCGATAGTGGACAGGCTGCCTTGGACAATTACCTCGAACTAAAAACTGTTTGCGCAGTGGTATGAGCAGATCCGTTCTACAGCATGGAAGCATATTGTGCGTCACTGCAACCGTTCCAAATCTAGGCCTGGCGCTTGAGGATTATTGTGGCCGTCTTGGTCTAAAATTGGTTTCCGAGGAAAGTGTCACTCAGGCTGAAGCAGCCGCGTGGAAGGCGGAGAAAACTGCTGGGGCCGCGCAGGCCGTGCTCCAACACCAATCCGGAGCGCCCAGCTTCGTCCGGCTCATCGAACAAGCGCTCCCCGCTGATTTTCGAGCAACCAGCAGCTATGGTTGGGCCGCTTTCGAACTGAGCGTCGAAGATGCTTTCTTTTGGCCTGAAGCGTTGAAGGGCAGCGGCTTCGACATCGTAGGACCGCCGGCTCACGTTGCCGGACTCGAATACCTAATCGCGATGCAAATGGTTGGTACCGGACAGGAGATGCTCTATCTCAACGAAGTTCGCGATGACACGCCGACAACCGACCTTCCTCGCGCACAATGCCCCATCGACGCGACCTTTATCTGCATTCTCGCGGCGCAAGATCGGAGCGCTGCATTACGTTGGTACTGTAACAATTTGAGGTTGGATGAGAACGAGACGCACACCATCCCCTATTCAACGATCAATCTCGCTTTTGGGTTGGGCAACAACCATATGACCAGCCTCACAATGGTTCATAATGATCGGATGCCTATCATCGAGATTGACGGCTATCCAAAGCAAGCAATCGAACGCCCAATCGCGCCTGACCACCTTCCTCCGGGCAATGCAATCGTGACGCTGGCGGTTGAAAATCTGGATGCGGTAGCAATCAAACCGATTGCACCTATTCGGCGCGAAGAGCACGCGCCTTATCTTGGCCGAAGAACAGCCACCTATCGCGGACCAGAGGGTGAGTTATTGGAATTGATCGAGATCGCTTAGCCACATTGACGGCCATGCCCGTTATTTCCCGATCTTGCGTTTTACCTCTTCCGTATGCTGACCGACTAGCGGTGCGCCTTCCTGTTCGGGGCGCTCCCAATCGGAAAAGCGGCTGGCATCGCTCATCTCGTAAATCGTCCCTTCAGTCGGATGTTCGCGCTTTTTGAAGAACTCGGTCGCCTTCAAATGTGGATCCTCAAGAATGTCGTCAATGTCGCGCACTGGCATGCAAGCGATG
>CAZOLE010000371.1:0-1900 GCA_964580445.1 uncultured Porphyrobacter sp. | reverse complement strand
CTTCGATGGGGCGTCCGCCCGCCTCTGAGGTGGCCGAGCGCATGATCTCTGTGTCGTCAACAATGTGCGCGTCGATGCCTTTGACCAGCGCATGTTCAAGCCGTTTTTCAACCGGCCAGCCGCGCCATTCGGCGGCCTGTTTTTCGTCTTCTTTTGTTTTGCCTTTGAAGCTCTCGGCTAGGTTGATCAGCCGTTCGGTCGCGGTTTCTTCGCCGTCCACTGGACGCATCAAGATCACGTCTTCGCACGCATCGCGCAACACAGGATCGATCGTGTCGTAGACATCAAGCTGTCCGGCATTGACGATCGCCATGTCGAGTCCGGCGGGGATCGCGTGATAGAGGAAGACCGAGTGCATTGCGCGGCGCACCGTCTCATTCCCGCGGAAGCTGAAAGAGAGGTTGGATAGCCCGCCGCTGGTCTTAGCATGCGGGCATTGTGCTTTGATTTCTGCCACCGCTTCGATGAAGTCTAGGCCATAACGGTCATGCTCTTCAATCCCGGTCGCAACCGCGAAGATATTAGCGTCAAAAATGATATCTTCAGGCGCAAAGCCAATCCCTGTCAGCAAGTCATAGGCGCGCTTGCAAATCTCAATCTTGCGCTCTTTGGTGTCAGCCTGTCCGACCGTGTCGAACGCCATCACAACCACAGCCGCGCCGTAAGCCATGCATTTGCGCGCTTGCTCTAGGAACGCCTCTTCGCCTTCCTTCATGCTGATCGAGTTCACAATCGGCTTGCCCGAAACGCATTTGAGACCCGCTTCGATCACGTCCCATTTTGAGCTGTCAATCATGACAGGAACACGCGCAATATCAGGCTCTGCCGCGATCAATTTGAGGAAGGTCGTCATCGCTGCTTCAGCGTCGAGGAGGCCTTCATCCATATTGACGTCGATCACCTGCGCGCCGTTTTCGACCTGCTGGCGCGCGACTTCAACGGCGGTGGCATAGTCATCCGCCATGATAAGCTTTTTGAACCGAGCGGACCCGGTGACATTGGTGCGCTCACCGACATTGATGAAGCGCGCGGAGGAATTCTTCTGAGTCATCAGGCTGCCACCACAAAGGGTTCAAGTCCCGCAAGTCGCATGTCGTTGCCGCCTTCTGGGATCGACCTAGGTTCCAAGCCTTTCACAGCATCCGCAATCGCTTTGATATGCGCTGGCGAAGATCCACAACAGCCGCCCAGAATGTTTGCCTGACCATTCTCGGCCCATTGTCTGACCAGACCCGCAGTCGTCTCTGGCATTTCGTCGTATTCGCCCAGCTCATTGGGTAGACCAGCATTGGGGTAAGCCATCAACAGCGTATCCGCGATGCCAGACAGGGATTGCACGTGCGGGCGCAATTGGTCCGCGCCAAAGCTGCAATTGAGGCCAATGGTCACAGGGTTCGCGTGACGCACAGCGAACCAGAACGCCTCAACCGTATGGCCCGACAGATTGCGACCCGAAAGGTCGGTCAGCGTCATCGAAATCATAATCGGCACTTCGCGACCAAGATCGGTTTCGAGCTGTTTGACCGCCATCACGCCCGCCTTGGCGTTGAGTGTGTCGAACACCGTTTCGATCAGGATAAAATCGCAGCCCCCTTCGACAAGCGCGCTCGCTTGTTCCTTGTAAACAGCGGTCAGCTCATCGAAATCAATCTCGCGAAAACCCGGATCTTCAACATCGGGGCTGAGTGAGAGGGTCTTGTTGGTCGGACCAATTGCGCCCGCCACAAACCTAGGCTTGCCGTCCTTCGCTTCATATTCATCCGCCAATTCGCGCGCGATTTTGCCTGAGGCGACGTTGATCGCCGCAACCTGATCTTCGGCGGCATAGTCGGCTTGGCTGATTCGGTTGGCCGAGAATGTGTTGGTCGAGATCACATCCGATCCCGCATCGAGATAGGCC
>CAZOLE010000370.1:0-1902 GCA_964580445.1 uncultured Porphyrobacter sp. | reverse complement strand
GGGTGAGCGCCGCGCAAACTCTGCGAAGAATTATCTCGTTAGTCTGGGTGTTTCGTCCAACCGAATTCGCACGGTCAGCTTTGGCAAAGAGCGCCCTGTCGCGCTCGGCTCGAATGAGCAGGCTTGGGCGCAAAACCGCCGTGCGGCCAGTGTGATGATCAATCCATAGAGCGTATCGCGGCTCCGCGCTTTAAGCGGGGCCGTGGGCACGCGTTTGAGGTCTAAAGGCCGGGGCTTGTTTCGGCTTGCAATTGGATGAGTGGTTGAGACGCTCCGGCGCCGATGCCTGCAATTTCGCTGAGAGACACAACGGCACACAGAACCGCCAAAGCGAGAACACAGAATAGGCTGGATATGGAGAGTTGTTGGCTCATCGGGTCTTTCTTTGCGAGGCACTTACTAGGCAAATATAAACAATCTACTGCAATGCAACATTTCAGATTGAAACTTGTTCCCATCCCTTTCCAATTTAATCGAGGACGCGTAGATTAAAAGCTCTATGCAATCGACAAACGCCCATTCAGCGAAGCGGCAACTGAGTCTTGTCCGATGAGCCGCGCTCGACGTTCAGATGATTGGGGCTTCCCGCGCTGGCGGCCCTACGAGTCCTCGCGTGAGACAGTGGCTCAACGTGAGTGCGACCGGCATGGCTGTGGAGAGCCGGGGCTTTGTCCCGCTCCCAAATCGCCGAATAGCCCGGATAGGTGGTATTTCTGTCAGAAGCACGCTGCCGAGTACAACAAAGGCTGGGACTACTTCGAAGGTCTCGACAAGGAACAGAAGGCGGAGCGCGCTAAAGCCGAACGACAGGAAAGCGAAGGCTATGCCGAGGCGTCGCACTATGGATGGAGCGGCGGGACTGGCGACGGTTCGCGCAGCGCCGATGAAATGCGTGCGTTGGAAGTGCTGGACCTTGAAGCGGATGCTGACTTCGATGCGATCAAGAAGGCCTATCGCGCGAAAGCTAAAGAGGTCCATCCCGATGTGAAACCGGGCGATGAGGAAGCGGCCAAGGAATTTCAGAAAATTCAGGTTAGCTACGAAGTTCTGCGCATGGCGGAGGAACGCCGCGCTTGGAAAGGATAAGCGCCCAAGCCATTTACCCTTTCTTTGGGTCCAGCCCCTACCCTTTTGAATGAATGCGCTTCGATAATTCGCGCAAGAGAGGGTGTTGCTATGGTAAAACTCAAACGACGTTTACTGGCTGTTGGGACAATCACGATGGCGTTGACGAGCTTTGCGCCAGCCACTGCGGAGCAGAGCTCTAACGCATCTGTGGTTCCTTTGGCCCTGTCTCAGCAATCGATTACCATTGCGAACGGAAGCAATCGCAGTCCTGAAGCTGCGCGAACATTCCTCGCCATCCGGCAAAAGCTAGCGCGCGGTGACATTGCCGGAGCTGCGGCAATGACGACCGATCCGCAGGTCTATGCAGCGCAGATGGAAGCCTATTTTGAACGAAAAGGTGCGTCCGCCGCGAAGGCGCTCTTTGGCAATTCTCGGCCTATCCCGCTAAGGTTGACCATGTCTCATGGTGCCTATGCGATGGTGATTATTGAGCTAAGTAACAACAGGTTCTCTCCCGTTGCTGCTGAGTTTTACAAGCGCGACAGCAATGGGAAACTCAAGGAGATCGTTTCTCCGTCACCCAGCATACCCTGCGCCTTGATCCACCGCTTCTATGCGGAAAAGGGCGAACCTGAGGCGAAGGTGTCCTGCGCTTAATCGGTCTGAGGTCCCGAAAATCCGGGCTTATCTGCGGTCGAATTGATCGTGGGGTTGGGGTTGTCATTCCACCACGCCACATCGGTCCAGGGCCGCGCGTCGATCTCATGGGTCCAACAATTCTTGGGCTGCTGGGTCAAGTGCCAATAGGTATCGGCCAAGTCCGCAGGATTGATA
>CAZOLE010000369.1:0-1905 GCA_964580445.1 uncultured Porphyrobacter sp. | reverse complement strand
GGGGGTGGGTCTGGCGTTATCAGGGATGTAGACGGGTCCACCCCCTGACTGCATTTCAAATACTTGCATATTGCTACCTCTTGGGTGGTGGCGGCGAAGACGGTGCCGCTGGTGCGGGACGGGTATTTGTCTCGGGGGTTGGTCGCGATGGCGGCAAGGAAGGACGCGGCGGTGTTGGTGGGGCTGATGGCCTTTTAGTCATTGACCTACCTTTTCGGCTTAGGGGGCGGCGATGATACGGGTTTGCTGGCGACCGGTTGCTGCGATCTTTCGATCAACACTCGTGAGCTAGACTGGCGCGGGGCAGGTCTAGGCGATGGCTTGGACGATGGTGACTTGGCCATGCATTCTACCTCTTTGGTTTGGGTGGTGGAGGCGTGCCCGGCGCAGCGGCACGGGGCTGCTTTGATCCTTGGACCCGGACTTCACCCCGCTGACGCAGGACTGGCTTGGGCTTTGGCGGCGGTGTTGGCTTCTTTGCCATGCCTACCGCTTTGGCTTTGGAGGTGGTGACGCCGAAGGTGCACTTGCCATCGGTTGTTGTGAATTGATCGAGACGCACAAACCATTCTCAGGCCTAGCAATCAGAATTGTGACCTTCTCAGACTTACTTTCGTTTTTGCTTTCACTCATGGCAAAACCTTTCCGAGTCCACAGTATCCCAGAACATAATGAAAACATGACGACGTTTCTAGCATGATCTGACATAGGCGCACATGCAGACCACAAGATGTTGAGTGCCGCCATTTTGGAGGATCCCACGTGAAGGGAAGACTGAGACTAAGGCTCGTTTATTGATTCGAAAGGGAAAGCGCTGAAAGAGGCGCGACAGATGATCTGCTAGCTCACTGGTTTTTCGCTTCCGCTTGGATCCTTAGCTCTAGCTCATGAGCTTCTGACACACCCAGGCTGACAAGACGCCCCAGGATGGCATCGATGCGGCTGCGCGATGGGTGAGACCTGCTATACAAAGACGGATCATCGACCGCCGCCTCATTCAACCATTCCGCGACTTTGCGACCGATTCCGAGCTCATGCCACATCGAGCGGTCGCCATCCGTTACTTCGAGCCAAGTTTCGATCGCGTTCAACAGGAAATCGAGATGTCGTGCAGCCGGAGCAACATTTAGAGTGTTCATCGTGCAGAGCGCGACGAAAGCGGTAGGACCGCCTGACATCATCGGGCGTAGCGTTTCAAGAATTGGATCAACTCTGTCGAACACAGCGGGAACAAGATAAGTCTTTGCTCCAGAAAACGGGCTGTGGAGGTTAATCAGCAACATGCCGATCATTGGACCGGTTTCTATGTCGATCCCGAGTTCTCCCCGGCGACGATCCCAAGACCATCGATTCAGCTCAATCGCACGCGCAACCAACTTCCGCCGCAAAGCCGACGCCCGAGCTGACGGCCGGTCCGGCTCATTAAAATAGTGAACATCAGCGGCATGAACGACTGTTTCAGCAACATCGCAGAATGACCGATCAGGTAGCTCAACTATCAGAAGAAGAAGCGATAAGAACTGATCCTCCGCACAGTCCATCAAGGAGGTTGCTACCAAGGCGTAGAACTGATTGTTCCAATCGCTTGGTGTCTGACTGAGCTCAGCATCAGCGGAATATCCGTGACCATTCATTCGTGCTGACCATGGCGCGTATGATTCAATGATCTCAAGGTACCAGCCGGGCCGAGCGCTTCCTTCAACATTGAGTAGACTCAACCATCGTGAAAGCTCTTGATCATTGGCGTGAACGACCGCCTCCCTCGAACTACGCCTCTGGGATGCGCCATCACTTTCGAGTTTAATTTGTTCACCGTTCAGTGAGGCAATTGCACGCGGTCGACGCGAAAACGCCGGTGTCTCTTCCGGAAGCTCTGGCCAAGACGGCTCGAGCCCTCCATTGAGC
>CAZOLE010000368.1:0-1908 GCA_964580445.1 uncultured Porphyrobacter sp. | reverse complement strand
TTCGTTAACCGTTCGATCCAGTTCAATCACAGCGTTGCGTTCAAGAGCCAAGAGAACGCGGCGAAAGCGATTGAAGAAGGTCGCTTCGACAAATCAATCGTTCCGGTCATTGATGATGATGGCAATGTGGTGCTCGACAAGGAAGAATTTCCCAAGCCCAGCACAACGATGGAAATCCTAGGCGGATTGCCTGCTTCTTTCGAGAAAATGGCCGATTTGTCTATTGGCGAGGGCCAGCCGACTTTCCGCGAAATGGTCAATCAGAAATATCCCGACGTCGATATTCAGCACTTCCACGGCCCGGGCAATTCGTCCGGTGTGGTCGATGGCGCAGCGGCGATTTTGGTCTGCTCCAAGGAATATTGTGAGGCCAATGGCTTGAAACCGCGTGCGCGGATCGTCGCGACTGCGAATATGGGCGACTGCCCGACCTTGATGCTCAATGCGCCGGTCCCAGCGGCCAAGAAAGTGCTCGAAAAGGCCGGGATGACGACCGATGATATCGACCTGTTCGAAATCAATGAGGCTTTCGCGGTGGTGACGGCAAAATTCATGAAAGACCTCGATCTCGATTGGGACCGGGTCAATGTAAACGGCGGCTCAATCGCATTAGGCCATCCGATTGGCGCGACCGGTTCGATCCTGATCGGGACAATCGTCGATGAGCTTGAGCGGCGCGAGGGGCGTTATGGCTTAGTTACGATGTGTGCAGCGGGCGGAATGGCCCCTGCAATCATTGTTGAGCGTGTGGATGGCTTCGTTGACTGAAGTCGCTGACAATACCCCCGTTATCATTGGCGTTGGCCAATATTCTGAGCGAGTTGGAGAGACGAGCTATAGCGTATTGTCCTACATGGATTTGGCCGGACGCTCGCTTGCTGCTGCGATAGCGGATAGCGATGCGACCGCGCCAGTAGCCGATGCGATTGATACGCTGGCTGCTATCCGCGCGTTTGAAATGTCGCGGCCTGACCGCGTTCCGCCGTTCGGTGCTCCCGACAATGTGCCCGGCGCGATTGCGAAACGCGTTGGCGCAAAGCCCGCTCGTCAAGTTCTTACTCCAACTGGAGGGCAGACCAACCAGCAACTTCTTGGCGAATATGCACAGGACATCGCTGCCGGTGACAGTCAGTGCGCGGTTATTGTTGGCGCAGAGGCCATATCGACGGTTCTTGCGCTTTCTGCGAAGCGTGAGACGCCAGATTGGTCCGAAGAGATAGGCGGCGAATTCGAGGATCAGGGTTTTGGCGTCGACGGGATGATGGAGCCTGCACTATTTGCGCATGGTGCGACCGGTGCGATCCCGCTTTATGCTCTGGCAGAGAATGCGCGGCGCGCAAAGTTGGGCAAGAGTCTTGAAGACTATCGCCGTGACATTGGCGAGTTATTTTCCCCGTTTACTAAGGTGGCCGCATCCAACCCGCATGCCGCTGCGCCCAAGGAACGCAGCGCCGAAGAGCTTGCGACGATAACGGATCGCAATCGGATCGTTGCAGAGCCTTATGCGCGCATGACTGTGGCACGAGATCAGGTGAACCAAGCTGCGGCAATTATCATCGCAAGTGCTGGCAAGGCGCGTGAATTGGGCGTCCCGCAAAGCAAATGGGTTCATATTCACTCGGTCAGTACGGCAACTGAGTTGAAACTTTCGGAGCGTCCAGATGTGAGCGCCAATCCTGCGTCGATTGCGAGCGTTGAGGCGGCGCTAGCGCGGACTGGAAAGGGGATGGCGGATATGCGTCATCTCGATTTCTACTCGTGCTTTGCGATTCCCGTTTTCAATCAATGCGATCATTTCGGGCTGAGCGCCGATGACCCGCGCGGACTAACGCTCACGGGTGGATTGCCGTTTTTTGGAGGGGCCGGGAACAACTATTCAGCCCATGCGATCTGCGAAGCCGTTGAGCG
>CAZOLE010000367.1:0-1911 GCA_964580445.1 uncultured Porphyrobacter sp. | reverse complement strand
TTATCATTGTCGGTCTGGTTGGCCTTGTGTGGCTCGTGCCTTGGTGGTTCATTGTGAAGGGCCCACCACAAAGCCACGATTGGCTGTCTGCGGATGAGCGCGAATATATCCTTTCGGGTCAAAAGGCAGAGCCGGACGCTGCAGGCGATGTCGCAGATGAATATAATCCAGCAACCGGTGAACTTCTGTCGCGCAAAGAGAGCTGGGGTGTTATCATCGCATCGGCTGCGATTGATCCTATTTGGTGGCTCTTCATCATCTGGATTCCGACTTACTTCCTCGAAGTTCATGACTTCGCGATCAAGGATGTCGCGGCCTCTGCATGGCTTCCTTATGTTGGCGCGATGATCGGTGCTTGGGCTGGCGGCTTGCTCGCTGGTAACCGGATCAAAGCGGGTTGGAATGTCGATAAGACACGCAAATTCGTCATCACTTTGGGCTGTCTAATCATGCTGCCAGCCTTGCTAGCGCTGTCCGTTGCATCCTCGCCATGGACCGCACTTTGGCTAATGTTTGCCATTCTGTTTGGCTTCCAGGTTGCAATCGGCAATGTTCAGACTTTGCCAAGCGACCTTTACGGTAAGGGAACAGTTGGAACCTTGTCCGGCATCGCAGGAATGGCAGCTAAGCTCAGCGCGGCTGCATTGACTGCAATCGTGCCGATCATGACGGCTGGGGCCAACTACTACTCAGTCTTCGTGCTTGGCGCAGGGCTTGCTCTAACCGCGATTGCGAGTGTTTGGCTCCTGTGTGGTGAGATCAAACCGCTCAAGCCGAAGCACGCATAATATCTAACATTCAACAATCATCTCAATTGCATTTATCGAGGAAACGGAAATATGAAATTTGCAGGCAAAGTCGCAGTTGTTACCGGTGGCAGCCGTGACATTGGACGCGCAGTTTGCGTCAAGCTTGGTAGTGGCGGCGCAAGCGTTGTCGTCAACTACAACAGCAACGAAGCGGATGCCGATGCGACGGTCGCAGCGGTTGAAGCGGCGGGTGGCAAAGCCATCAAAGTCAAAGCTGACGTCACCAAGCCCGCTGACGTCGATGCATTGATTGCAGCGGCTACCGATGCGTTTGGCGATGAGATTCACATTCTCGTCAACAATGCTGGTGGCCTGGTTGCGCGTAAGACACTTGAGGAAATGGACGAAGAGTTCTTCAACTTCGTCATGCAGTTGAACGCGACATCGACTTTCCTTGCTTGCAAGGCGGCCGTTCCTCACATGAAAGAAGGCGCGGCGATTGTGAACCTCGCAAGCCTTGCGGGCCGCGATGGCGGCGGTGGCGGTGCGATTGCCTATGCAACGTCGAAAGGCGCTGTGATGACGATGACGCGCGGTCTGGCTAAAGAGCTTGGCCCCAAAGGCATCCGTGTCAACGCATTGTGCCCTGGCATGATCGCCACGACGTTCCACGATACGTTCACACCTGACGCTGCGCGAGAAAATGTCGCGAATTCGACCCCATTGAAGCGTCAGGGCAGAGCCGAAGAGACCGGTGATCTCGTTGCATACCTATGTTCTGATGAAGCCTCTTTCATCACTGGCACAAATGTGGATATCAACGGCGGTCTAGCCTTCTCTTAATTCCGGTAAGCCCTAGGGGGAAATATGATCGAGGAACTCTCGAACCGATTGGAGGCAGCACCAGTGGTGCCGCTGATCGGTGAGAACGATGCTGCGCGCGCGGTGGCGACAGCCAATGCGCTTGCCGCAGGCGGCCTAAGTGTGATTGAAGTCGTGATGCGCAGCGATGATGCGCAAAAGGGCATGGAAGCGATCCTGTCAGAGACTGACGGGCTGATCGTTGGTGCCGGCACTGTGCTGACGTTGGATCAGTGCAAGTCAGTGCTCGACAGCGGCGCGCAATTCATCGTTTCGCCGGGTCTCGTGGATGAGATTGCTG
>CAZOLE010000366.1:0-1921 GCA_964580445.1 uncultured Porphyrobacter sp. | reverse complement strand
GTGGGCGAAAATGTCGAGGTACCGTTGAGGAAGTTCTATCCTAACCTGAGCGATCCCCTGCGTAAGGAAATCGCCCGCTACAAAGTTCTTTTGTCTGGGCT
This sequence comes from uncultured Porphyrobacter sp., assembly GCA_964580445.1. Classification (GTDB taxonomy): domain Bacteria; phylum Pseudomonadota; class Alphaproteobacteria; order Sphingomonadales; family Sphingomonadaceae; genus Erythrobacter. Next base: position 1,820 of record CAZOLE010000366.1, on the reverse strand, counting down.
GCCCGAAGAGGCTATTGCGAAATATCCGTCCGAACTGTCTGGCGGTATGAAGAAGCGCGCAGGTTTGGCCAGAGCGTTAGCATTGGACCCGGAGCTGTTGTTTCTTGATGAACCAACGGCGGGGCTTGATCCAATCGGCGCGGCTAAATTCGACCGCCAGACCAAGGAACTGAAAGAGACACTTGGTCTCACAGTGTTTCTTATCACCCATGATCTCGATACTCTCTACGAAAGCTGTGATCGTGTCGCGGTTCTGGCGGAGAAAAAAGTTATCGCGGTGGGGACGATCCCCGAACTGATAGCAACGGGGCATCCATGGATCAGGGAATATTTCGGCGGGCCGCGTGGTCGTTCTGCCAAGGCGACCCATTCGCAAGGGAAGGGGTAAGCAAATGGTGTGCATCATCGAGCATGGAATGGACAAGCGGGCGCTAAAGCGTCCATAGATCGCGGCAATGGAAACACGCGCCAATCATTTGTGGGTCGGACTGGTCACTCTTTTATTGCTTGCGGCGATGGCTGCGGCGATCGTTTGGATTGCCCGGCTGGGGCAAGGCGAAAAGAACGAATACGACATCTTTTATAAGCAATCGGTTGCGGGGCTTACGAATGGATCGCAGGTGTCTTTTGCCGGTGTTCCAGTAGGCCAAGTGATCAACATTGCGGTGTCTGATCCGGAATTTGTTCGCGTTCGCATTCGAGTGAACGAAGAGGTGCCGATCCTGATCGGGACCGAAGCAACGATCCAAGGCAGCTTTACTGGCGTTTCAACAATCCTGCTCGATGGCGCGGTCAAAGGTCAGCCGATGATCACATGCGATACCACCACCTGTCCGGAAGGCCGCCCGGTCATTCCTCCGGGACGAGGCGGCTTGGGTGAGCTGGTCGCCAGTGCGCCATTGATCCTAGAGCGGATCGCGACGGTGACAGAGCGGTTGACGGAAATTCTGGGCGATGAAAATCAGGAACAGCTTGAAGGCATCTTGCGCAACACTAACCGTTTAAGCGGTGAATTGGCCAATGCGGCTCCGCGGCTCGAAGGGACGTTCTCCGAACTTGAAAACGCGCTGCGCGAAGCGGGGGAGGCACTGGACGCATTTGAAAAAGCCACCCAATCGACGGAATCTCTAATCAACGAAGAAGGGTCTTCGCTCGCCGCAGAACTGCGCGGGACGCTAGCCTCGGCCAACAAGGCGGCGGCATCTTTGTCAGCAACTTTGGAAGACACGCGGCCTGCTGCACGTGCTTTGCGCGAAAGCACGCTGCCAGCCGCCGAGGCGACATTGCAGGACTTGCGCGTGACGAGCCAATCCTTGCGTTCGTTGACTGAGCGGATCGAGAATGAGGGCGCAACTACGCTGTTAGGGCGCCCGAAATTACCGGAATTTGAGCCGCCGAAGGGGGACCAATGATGACACTCGCACACTCGGCGCGCGCTGGATGTGTGGCCGCCCTAGCGACCATTTTGCTAAGCGGTTGCAGTTTCAACCTGACCTCGGAGCCGCCAGCCAGCTTGTTGACGCTCCAACCCACTACCACAGTGCCGGTTGGCACCACTGCCAGCGTTGGCGGCGATGATGGCAGTAGCGCAATTGCAGTGTTGATCCCGGAAGTGCCTGCTAAGCTTAACGTTGCGCGCATTCCGGTCACGGTGAATGAAACCGAGATCGCCTATTTGCAGGACGCGTTCTGGATCGAACGGCCTGCGCGGCTGTTCCGTCAATTGCTGGGCGAAAGCCTGCGCGCGAAGGGCGCAGGCGTTGTACTCGACAATGACGATACGCCCGCTTTGCCAGCACGGACTTTGCGCGGAACCCTGC
>CAZOLE010000365.1:0-1935 GCA_964580445.1 uncultured Porphyrobacter sp. | reverse complement strand
CGCCTATCTCGCGCTTTCCACGGCTGCACTGGACCGCAGCCCAACCCTCGCGCAAGCCATTACACAGATCGAGGCCGCGCGCGCTGGAGCCAAGCGTGCAGGTGCGAACCGACTGCCCAATGTCACAGCGGATAGATCGATTGTCGGCACGCGAACCAACCCCAATCAATTCGGCGGCGACGCGGCCCAAGGCGGCTTTATTGATCCAAACCGAGTATCCTTTGGAACCAACCTCACGGCCAGCTGGGACCCGGACCTGTTCGGGCGTCTCAAAGCGCAGGAGCGCGCGGCCATCGCGCGGATTGACGCGGCGTCCGCTTCGTCAGCTGGGGTAAGATTGGCATTGCTATCAGAGATCGCAGGCAGCGTGATTGACTGGCGTACGCTCACGGCACGATCTCAGGCGATTGAGGAAGACGTCGCTGCTGCGACCGAAATCGCCCGACTTGCCAAAGTGCGCGAAGATGCAGGTATCGCGCCAGGATTTGACCGCGTGCGCGCCGAAGCAGCGGCCAGCGCATCGCGTTCTCGCCTAGCCGCTTTGGACAGCGAACGCGCACGCATCTTAGGGCGTTTGGTGACATTGACCGGGCTCAGCGGGCAGGAAGTCAGTTCAACCCTCGCAACTCCAGCGACCTTAACACCGCCCGCCCCGGCGCCCCAGACTGTGCCATCGGACTTGCTTGCCAACCGTCCCGATGTGCTGGCTGCTCAATCAGAATTGGCGGCAAGCGATGCAGAGCTCGCCGCAGCCGCGCGTTCGCGTTTCCCTTCGATAAATCTCGCGTCAGTGGTGGGGCTGCTCGCCTTCAGTCCTGGCGATATCTTTAACGAGGACTCAATTGTCGGGACGCTCACCGCAGGAATTGCGGCCCCCTTGCTCGACTTTGGCCGGATCGAAGCGGAGATCGACGGAGCAGCCGCCAACAAAACCATCGCCTTCCAGCAATATCGCGGCGCTGTCTTTCAAGCGCTTGGTGATGCAGAAGCCGCGTACGGTTTGATCGCAGCCAGCGATTCCGAAGCCACAGCAGCCTTGCGCGAACGCGACGAATTGGCGCGCGCGGCAAGCCTTGCGAACACCCGGTACAAAGCGGGACTAGCGGATTTCCTCACGGTGCTCGAAGCGCGCCGTGCTGCCGATGCAAGCGGAGAACGCGCAGCGGCAGCGATCGGTCGCGCGCAGCGCGCGCGGGTGCTGTTATGGCAGGCCTTGGGCGGCGATGTGGTCAGCGAAGCCGATCAAAGCAGCACGCGTTCAAACAGCCAATAGCTGCCGATAATGCCCAGAGCGTAAGTGGTGACCCGCAATGCAGGCGTTTCCACGGTTGGAGCAATGCGTTGAACCACCGCAAGCAACACGAGCACCGCCGCAATCACCAACAATTGACCAGCCTCCACGCCCAGATTGAACGCCACCAACGCCACCACCACTTCGCCTTGCGGCAAACCGATTTCGGACAGCGCGCCAGCAAAACCAAAGCCGTGGATTAAGCCAAACGCAAAGGCGACCAACCACGGCGCTCTGCGCGTCCAAGTCATGCGATCGGGTTCACGCAAGGCCTTGGCAAGTTCGACAGCGAGAAACACGATTGAGAGCGCAATCACGGCCTCAACTGGGCGGCCAGGAAGCCCGGCATAGCCAAGCGTGGTAGCAATCAACGTTATGGAATGCGCGGCAGTGAAAGCCGTTGCGGCTTTGATAACCGGCCATGGCGCGCGCACCAACAGGACGAGCGCAATCACGAACAGTAAGTGGTCCCAGCCGAACAGGATATGCGCGGCCCCGATCACGAAATAGTCGCGCGCAACCTGCCAGCGATCCGGAGCGGAGGCGATGATTGCGGTGGGCTGCTCCGCCGTCAGACGAAAGCTCTGGGCAGAGCCCGTTTGCGGAACCAACTTTGCAATTGCATCAGCACTGCCGATCAATTC
>CAZOLE010000364.1:0-1938 GCA_964580445.1 uncultured Porphyrobacter sp. | reverse complement strand
ATCGTCGAGATTGTCCCCACCGACAACGGCAATTCGCGCGGGGACGATCATTCCAACGGCAATGGCGGTTAGACCTTAGCGCAACAACACAAAGGCTCCCCCCATTGCGGCCATGCCGATGATGAAATGGGCAGCGTCGATTGCGAAGAGTTTACCCGGACGCCGCTGGAACAGGTAATTGATCCCGATGGCTGGGCTCATCACGAAGGCGCCAAAGCCAACCGCCATCATCATCACCGCGACATCGCTCGCGCCGCTGCGCTCAATCCCGTGCCACAGTACCGCCGCGATCAGCAATTCGAACAAAAAACACAAGCCAAAAATCAACGCAGGATTACCGGATTGAACCTGCTCATCGGTAAGGCCAGCTGCTTGCTGCCACGCTTTGCCAAACAGCGCGCCGTACCAAATCGACCCGACAATAAAGAAAGCAATCGCACCGCCAAAGATGACGGCAATCCCCGGTAGTTCCAGCATCGTGTTTTCCTCCCTCTTTTCTTTGATGGCGTCCCAAGCCACCCGCTCCCTGCGCACTTCCACCCGGATTTTCACACCGAGTTACGATCCGGGTGGAAGTGCGCAGGAAGCGGGTGGTCTAGCCCAATTGGGATGATACGTGTAGTGGCGCGAGCGCAATGACGACTGACACCACCACCCTCCCCGACCAGAAACGCATCGGCATGGTCTCGCTTGGCTGCCCGAAGGCTCTGGTCGACTCTGAACGCATCCTCACCAGGCTGCGCGCCGATGGCTATGCAATGAGCCCGGATTATGAGGGCGCGGACGTGGTGCTGGTCAACACGTGCGGTTTCCTCGACAGCGCCAAGGAAGAAAGCTTGGCTGCGATTGGAGAGGCGGTCAGCGAAAACGGGCGCGTGATTGTGACCGGCTGCATGGGCGAGGAAGCCGACGCCATCCGCGCCGCGCATCCGCAAGTGCTCGCCGTGACTGGAGCGCATCAATACGAGGCCGTGGTCGAAGCGGTGCATGAACATGCTCCGCCCGGCCAAGGACCGTTTGTCGATCTAATCCCGCAGCCTAGCGACACCGATATTAAGCTGACCCCGCGTCATTACAGCTATTTGAAAATCTCAGAGGGCTGCAACCATTCCTGCAGCTTCTGCATCATCCCCGATCTGCGCGGGAAACTTGCGAGCCGCCGGATTGATGCAGTGTTGCGAGAGGCGGAAAAGCTGGTTGTGGCGGGCACCAAAGAGCTGCTCGTCATCAGTCAGGATACGAGCGCTTATGGCGTCGATACCAAGCATGATCCGCGCCAATGGAAGGGGCGCGAGGTGCGCGCGCATATGACCGATCTGGCGCGCGAGCTTGGCGGTTTGCGCACGGCGGAGGGTTCTGCCCCTTGGGTGCGGTTGCATTACGTCTATCCCTACCCCCATGTCGATCAGGTGATCCCGCTGATGGCCGAAGGGCTGCTTACGCCGTACCTCGACATCCCGTTTCAGCATGCCGCGCCTTCGGTGCTTAAGCGTATGAAGCGCCCAGCGAACGAGGCCAAAGTGCTCGAACGTTTGCACAAATGGCGCGAAATCTGTCCGGATATCGCGATCCGATCGAGCTTTGTTGTAGGCTTCCCCGGTGAGACCGAGGAAGACTTCCAATACCTGCTCAATTGGCTCGAAGAAGCGCAATTGGACCGCGTGGGCGGTTTCCGTTTTGAACCGGTTGAAGGCGCGGCGGCGAATGACCTGTCGGACCCTGTGCCCGAAGCGGTCAAAGAAGAGCGTTATCAGCGTTTAATGGAAGTCACCGCGAGCATCTCAGCGGCGAAACTCGCAGCCAAAGTCGACACCACAATCCCTGTGATTATCGACGATGTTGGCGAGCCAGACGAAGACGGCGATATTGGCGCGACGGGCCGATCCCAAGCTGATGCTCCTGAAATCGACGGCGCGGTCTACTTGCGCGATGTGCCCG
>CAZOLE010000363.1:0-1938 GCA_964580445.1 uncultured Porphyrobacter sp. | reverse complement strand
GCCGTGGTCCAGCGTGTGCTCAATCGCGTGCAAGCCGAACCAGAAATAGCGATAACCGCGCGGGTCTTTGCCCTCGACAATTGAACCGCGCGAATAGTCATGGAAACCTTGGCGGACCACACGAATGCCTTTGATGTCTTCTGGCGCAAGCGGCGGGAAATTGACATTGACGAGCGTGCGCGGGGCAAATGCTGCGCCGAGCAATGGTTCAATGACCTTCGCTCCCCATTGCAAAGCCGCGCCGAACGGCACATTGTCGGCCATGCCTTCGCGCGAGTAAACTTGGCTTAGCGCGATCGAACGAATGCCCGCCAGCGCACCTTCGATAGCGGCGGAAACAGTGCCCGAATAGGTGATGTCATCGCCCAGATTGGCTCCGCGATTGACGCCAGAGAGGATCAGGTCAGGCGGCGTGTCCATCACTTCGCGCAAGGCCATCATCACGCTGTCGGTGGGGGTGCCGGTGACGGCAAAGCGCTTGTCACCAAACAGCTTCAATCGAACCGGCTGATTTAACGTCAGCGAATGGCCCGCACCCGATTGCTCTTCGGATGGGGCACACACCCAAACATCCTCGGAAAATTGCGCGGCAATCTGCTCCAGAACTTTCAGCCCCGGCGCGTGAATGCCGTCATCATTGGTCACAAGAATGCGCATTAAGCGGCAGGCTCCAGTGTCGTCACCCCTCCCATATAGGGTGCAAGCGCGTCTGGCACGGTGACGGACCCATCGGCCTGTTGGTAATTCTCAATCACGGCGACCAGCGTGCGACCAACCGCAAGGCCAGAGCCGTTGAGCGTGTGGACAAATTCGGTCTTCTTCTCGCCTTCGCGTTTGAAGCGGGTTTTCATCCGGCGTGCTTGCAAATCGCCAGTGTTTGAGCACGAGCTGATCTCGCGATAGGCGCCTTGTCCGGGCAGCCACACTTCGAGGTCATAGGTTTTGCGCGCTCCAAAACCCATGTCACCGGTGCACAGCAATACCTTGCGATACGCAAGGCCAAGAGCTTGCAATATCCCTTCGGCAGCGGCGGTCATGCGTTCGTGTTCTGCCTCTGAATCTTCGGGGCGGGTGACGCTGACCAACTCGCATTTCTCAAACTGATGCTGGCGGATGAAGCCGCGCGTGTCCTTGCCTGCGGAACCTGCCTCAGAACGGAAGCACTGGGTGAGCGCGGTCATACGCAATGGCAGTTTTGCTTCGGGCAAAATGTCACCCATGACGGACGCGGTGAGTGACACTTCGGCAGTTGGGATGAGCCAGTGATCGTTTGTCGTTCGAAAACTATCCTCTGCGAACTTTGGCAGTTTGTCCGTGCCATACATGGCTTCGTCACGGACAAGCAAAGGAGGTGCGCATTCGGTGTAGCCATTCTTACGGGTTTGCTGGTCGAGCATCCATTGACCAAGCGCCCGGTGCAGCCGTGCCATATCCCCGCGCAGGAACGTAAAGCGCGCGCCAGACAACTTGGTGCCGGTCTCAAAATCCATACCCAATGCAGGGCCAATATCGGCGTGTTCTTTCGGCTCGAAATCGAAGCTGGGCTTTTCACCCCAAAGCGCAACTTGGACATTATCCGCTTCATCTGCTCCTTGGGGCACATCATCGGCGGGTAGATTCGGGATCACGGCCAGCGCATCTTCCAACTCTTTGGCGAGCGCGCGGTCCCTCTCTTCGAGTTCAGGCATTGACTGTTTGAGCTGTGCGACTTCGGCTTTCAGCGCTTCGGCCTTATCGGTGTCACCCTGGCCCATCGCTTGCCCAATTTGCTTTGATGCTTCGTTGCGCCGCGATTGCGCCTCTTGCAGTTGCGTGCTGAGCGCGCGTCGCTGCTCATCAAGCGCCACAAGTTCAGCTGCCACCGGTCCAAGTCCACGGCGAGCAAGGGCGGCGTCAAAAGCCTGCGGGTTCTCTCGGATTAGTCGGATATCGTGCATA
>CAZOLE010000362.1:0-1950 GCA_964580445.1 uncultured Porphyrobacter sp. | reverse complement strand
GCGTGGCCCCGGTAGAAGGGCGAGAGGTTGAAGCTCCACGCGGTCACATCCGAGTTTGCAAGCGAGACTTCGGTAGCGAGCGCGCCGCCGAGCGAGTGGCCGGTTGCGACCCATGTTGTATCGGATGGAAAGCGCGCTTTCTCCCGCGCGAAATAGTCCAACGCAATATCGATCTGAGTTTTCTTGATCGACCCGTGCCAGATATCGTTGAAGGCCGGATCAGTCCCGCGAAAGGCGATCACCATGAGTTTTGTGGTGCCGCTATCAGCGGGCTTAGTCAGCTCAAATATCTGGTAATCAAAGCCCTTGCGCGCGTCCTCCGGAGCAATATCCAACCGCTTTTTGGGTTTCAGCCAGTCCTCTTTGCCATCAGCGTTTTTGGGCAGCGCATAGACATCATCATCGTCCCAGTAAGCGTTGGTCGCGGCAACCGCGTAAGGGTAGGCTTCCTTCGCCGCAGCGCTGATAAATGTGCACCACCCGCCCGGCTGCAACTCACACGAGGAACGCGACTGCGTGATATTGGGATAAGTCGCGCAGGCGGAGAGGGTGAGGAGAATGAGAGCGGCGAACATGCTTCGAGACGTCATCAACATGACTTAGCCAAACACATCCGCATCTTGCATAGCTACAGGGGCCTTCTTCCAAACCCAGTCCCGAACGGAGGGAAGGAGGAACAGACCAAGTCCGATCAGTGTCAGCACAATCATACCAATTTCGGCTATGCCCAAAGCGTCAGGTTCCAGCTGATAAGGCAGATACTGTATCGCGAATGCCGCTAGCACTAAGATTGCTAAGCAAACCAGAATGGACCAAGCCACTGTCGCTCTAAATCGCGTCACGCGAAAATAGAGCAGCAGAATGACAAATGCGACACAAATCTCAAACCAGAATTTGATGCCCACAGTCGGCCACCAAATAGATATGAAAATTGCGAGAGCAAACTCGACCACGGCAACAATCTCCAAAAGGAACAGTGCTCGTGGCCGGTTCATAGTTGTTCTCCAAGCCTAAGCCACAACCGCCTTCACAATCTTGCCCGGGCTCGCAGGTGGTTCGCCTTTTGGCAGAACGTGGACGTGCTCCATGCCGCTCTCGACCTGGCCCCAGACAGTGTATTGACCATCGAGGAACTCAGCATCATCGAAGCAGATAAAGAACTGGCTGTTCGCGCTATCGGGCATTTGCGAACGCGCCATCGAGCAGGTGCCTTCGACATGCGGCTCTGCGTTGAACTCCGCTTTCAGGTCAGGCTTCTCACTGCCGCCCATGCCGGTGCCGGTTGGATCGCCGCCCTGCGCCATAAAGCCGGGGATCACGCGGTGGAACACCACGCCATCGTAAAAGCCTTCGCCAGCAAGCTCAGTAATGCGCTCAACATGGCCGGGTGCCAGATCAGGGCGCAGCTTGATTACGACGTCCTTGCCCTCCCCGTCTCCGGTGTCGAGCGTGAAAGTGAGCGTATCGGCCATCGTGAATTCTCCAGTTGTGCGCGCGCGTGGTTGCGCGCTTGTTGCCTTGGGGCCTAACCGTTTTCAGCCGCTATGTCACCAGCGCGAAAGCGCCATATGCTTGCTTTTCGTGCCTTGAACTTGCTTTTCGCAGGGGCCTGCCTACACCCTCGCCGGATGGTCGATCCCGCTGCCTTTGACGAGACACAAGCGCTCGAAGATGCTCCGGAAGAAGAAGTGCGCCCGGATGACCGGATCGATGATGAGCGCCATGATGAAGAGAACCGGCTGAAGCCCGAATTTCTCGTCGCAGTGCGCGACGCGCTCGATGTTCGAGACAACCAAACCGTCTACGAGCTGGTTGAGCCGCTGCACCCGGCTGACATTGCTGACTTGATCGAGCTGCTTGGCGGTGAAGAACGCGAACACTTTGCCGCCGCGATCACTGATTTGATGACCAGCGATGTGATCGCGGAACTCAACGATCACGTTCGTGAAG
>CAZOLE010000361.1:0-1955 GCA_964580445.1 uncultured Porphyrobacter sp. | reverse complement strand
GCTTTGACTTCGACTTGGTTCAGTTCGAAGCGCAATATCAATTTCTCGAAGACGAGCACGCTGGGTTTGACAGCGCCATAAGAGTTGACCTGTTGATCAATGATGGCCCCGGCGCCAACCTTGTCAGCTTCAATTGGACCAATGATGTGCCACTCGGCGAACGTTGGGCGTGGCGCGGCGCGGTGCTGGCTCAGGTTCAGTTTGGCGACGACCGCAGCGATGGCCTGTTCCTCCAAACCCGCTCCAGCCTGCGCTACAAGGTCAACAAGTCTGTCATCCTGCAAGCCCAAGCCTTCAACTTCTATGGCTCAACAGATGATTTCCCAGACCTGCGCGACCAAGTCCACAGCATCGGCCCAGCAGCCGCCATAAAGCTCGGCCAAGGCTGGTCAGTCGAAGCCAGCACACTATTCGGCCTGACAAATGCCAGCTCTGATGTCGATTTCCGGATATTTCTCGCAAAGTCGTTTTAGGGGGTAATCCAAACCTCTATGGACACATCCGCCGCCCCTCTCACGCATCGACGCGTTCTGTCATTGGTTTGGCCGGTCGTGCTCGCGCAAGCGGCGACGGCGCTGACGGGCATTGTCGATACAGCCGCCATGGGCAAGTTCGGGGACAAGTTCGACCTTGCCGCCGTTGCGATTGCGGCGGTTGCGTTCAGCTTCATCTATTGGGGCTTTGGCTTTTTGCGCATGTCGACGACCGGCCTCACCGCGCAAGCAATTGGCCGCGAAGATACCGCCGAAGCACGCGCTGTCCTCCTGCGCTCGCTCGTGCTTGGCGGCGGGCTCGGCCTCATTCTTCTCGTGCTTGGGCCGCTCCTGAAATATGCCGCCTTTGCGATCTTTGTTGCAGAGGCCGATGTTGAAACCCTCGCGCGCGCCTATTTCGATGCGCGGATATGGGGAGCGCCTGCCCTGCTCATGGGCTATGGCATTACCGGATGGCTGCTTGGCACGGGACGCACGCGTGAGTTGCTCCTTTTCCAGATCATCATGAACGGGGTCAATGCCGGGCTCGACCTCTATTTCGTCGCCGTGCTCGATCTTGGACCAGCAGGCATTGGCGCGGGCACAGCAATTGCCGAATGGGCCGCGCTCGGCTTCGGCCTGCTGATCGTGCGCAGCGCCTTCAAAGGCAACGCCAAGCTCTGGGACCACGACAAGCTCATCTCCCTGTTTACCGCCAATCGCGACATCATGATCCGCACCATGGCGCTCCTCTTCTCCTTTGCATGGTTTGTGAACGCAGGCGCGCGGCAAGGCACCGCCGAGCTCGCGGGCAATGAAGTGCTCTTGCAATTCGTCACGGTCGCCGCCTTCGTGCTCGACGGGTTTGCCTTTATCGCAGAGAAAGAAGCAGGTGAGGCGGTTGGCGCGCGCGATGTGGGGCGGCTAAGGCGCGCCGTGCGCGTGACGAGCGAGCTTGCCTTGCTCTCCGGCGCGGTGATTGCGTGTCTGTTCTATGTCGGTGGCGGATGGGTGATCGAAACCTTCATCGCCGATGACGAAGCCCGCGCCGCCGCGCTTGCTTATCTGCCCTTCTGCGCGCTGATGCCCTTGATCGGTGTACTGCCATTTCAACTCGACGGCATCTTCATCGGCGCAACCCAAGGCCGGGCGCTGCGCACCGCTGGCGTCCTCGCCACACTCGGCTATGTCGCCACAGACTATGCGCTGAGGCCGTGGGGGAATTTAGGCGTCTGGATCGCCTTCCTGACCATGTACCTCTGGCGCGCTGGATTCTTGGGGCTCTTTTGGAAAGGGTTGATGCGGGAGGTTGGTGGACAGAAAGCCTAGCGCGTCTTTGGCCGGAGTTCCGATTTGCCAGCGCACGCTGGCATCCATGGCAGCAAAGTGCAATCTAAACGTCCATGGACCCCAGCGTTCGCTGGGGATGCGGACAAGTAGATACGACCAAACTCCGCGTCATCCCACGGCTTGACCGTGGGA
>CAZOLE010000360.1:0-1977 GCA_964580445.1 uncultured Porphyrobacter sp. | reverse complement strand
GGACGACATTAAGTCGGAAGAACAGGTCTTCGCGAAACTTACCTGCCTCGATCAATGGCAAAAGGTCCCTGTTGGTCGCAGCAATAATGCGCGCATCAACTGCAATCTCTTGCCTACCGCCAACTCTTCGAATGCGTCCTGACTGCAGGGCTCTGAGAAGTCGGGTCTGAGCTTCAGGAGGCATATCCCCTATTTCATCGAGGAATAAGGTCCCGCCATTGGCCTGCTCAAACTTTCCGATCGCCTGCGCAACGGCGCCTGTAAACGCTCCCTTCTCATGCCCAAAGAGCTCGCTTTCAACCAGGTCATGTGGAATAGCTGCTGTATTGACCGCCACGAATGGACCCGTTCTGCGGCTGCCCAATTGGTGAATTGCTTCGGCGACAAGCTCTTTGCCTGTCCCGCTCTCGCCCGTCACAAGAACTGTTAGATCATTGCGCAACACTCGTGCGATTAGGCGGTAAACGCTCTGCATCGCTAGGCTTCGGCCCACGAGGGGCATGCCATCGCCCTCCTCGCTTTGCGGCAAAGTATCCACGCTTTCCAGACGGCTCGCCGCTGCTTGGCGCACGGCGCGCACCAATTCATCAAGATCAAACGGTTTCGGAAAATATTCGAATGCATCGTTATCGCTTGCCCGCACGGCTGTATCGAGAGTGTTCTGTGCAGAGAGTACGATAACCGGCATATCGGCCGCTGCATTTCTAACAGCGTTCAAGCTTTGCAAACCGTCGCCATCTTCCAGCATGACGTCGGTCAACATGACATCGAATTTCGCGTTTGAAAGGTTTGCGTCTCGGCCTGCGATTGTGGTGCAATGCCGGATTTCGAAGCCCTCGTCTTCAAGGGCTGCAGTTATGCCCGTTGCAATTCCACTGTCGTCTTCAACAAGAAGGATGGATCCCGCCATATTGCCTCTCGCCCTTCCTTTCTATCGCTTGTCGCTATTGGCCAGAGGCAGGTGCACCCGAAACCGGGTGAGACCTCGTTTTGCATCGCGCTCATGACTTATGGAGCCATTCATATCGTGCACCAGCTTGCGGACGAGAGCGAGGCCCAAGCCTTGTCCAGATTGTTTGGACGAAACAAAAGGCTCAAATATATGATCACGCATCGATGGATCCACGCCCGGACCGTTGTCGCTGATTGTAATTTCAATTGGCAAACGTACCGCGCGTCCAAACCGGATCGCGCTAAAGGCAAGCCCGCTCACAAACCGTGTTCTTACAATAACTTGGCCTTGGCCAGATGAATTTACAGCATCACGAGCATTCGATACAAGATTGATTAGGACCTGTTCCAACGCATCCCGATTTGCGAGGACGGGGGGTAGTGATGGATCAAACTCTTCGATGATCTCAGCCTTGCCTTTGCCAGCAGCCCTGACAGTCGCAATCGCTGAGCGAATAGCTTCGTGCGGATTGCATGCTTCAGCAGCCTCAGTGCTGCGCGCACCCAGCTGCTGCATGCGATCAATCAATCGAACGATCCGATCGACTTCATCTGTGATCATTGTGGCCAATTTGGAATCGGCACCCATGAGCTTTCGCGCAGCTAATTGAGCAGCGCCTCGAATCGCGGCCAATGGGTTCTTAATCTCATGCGCAAGGATGGAAGGGGCGCCCATTGACGAGGCTAATTCCTCATCATTGCCATTTTCGTCGTGACCAACTTCTGAAAGGGTGACAACTCGCCAACCAGGATGGCTTACCAGAGGGGAAACGGTAAGATTGATACGCCTTTCTGCTTCCCCGGTTGTGATGATAATCTCACGTGCAACAAGAGCAGCGTCTCTCATGCTCAACCGGTTCTCGACCCTGGGATCAAGTGGGCCGATAATATCAAGCAAACTCTTGCCGATCAGTCGCTTTGCGCTTTTTCCCAACATGTTCTCAGCCGCCTGATTGAGCTCTGCTATCTGCAAATTGGGATCGACTAGAATAAGCGCGAAGAGAAGGCCGGCGATCTGTTCGGAGG
>CAZOLE010000359.1:0-1977 GCA_964580445.1 uncultured Porphyrobacter sp. | reverse complement strand
GTCGGGGAGTGGCGCAGCCAGGTAGCGCACCTGTTTTGGGTACAGGGGGTCGGAGGTTCGAATCCTCTCTCCCCGACCATCTCATTCGATCAAGGTTCAGAAAAACTGCGAAGATGCTGACTGACCGTGCAATTTGCGCGTTGGCTGGGCTATGTCTGCCCTTTTGTTACGAGCAATCAACTTGACTCAGTTGTGAAGCTACGCGACCTTGTGACCAATCCCTAGACCAAGATCAAAAGCACGGGCCGCATGGGGACAAATTGATCGACTACCATGCGACCGACACAGCTTTTACAATATGATTTTGGGGGATTTTTCGATGTCTAAATCGAGCACTACATGGCTGGGCTACCTTGGAGGCGGCGGCGGCGCTGCCGTTCTAGTAGGCGGCGGTATCTATCAATTTGAAGTTTGGAACCTCGGCGGCAAAGCGCTGCCGACACGGGTCTATGTGACCAGCAAGAAAGCTGGATTGATCGCTCACGCAGGCGCGTCGCATGCAATGGTTCTCGTCACTGGATGCTCGTCCGCAAGCGATATGAACAATATCACCTCAAGCGGGATCGATTGGGAATTTGACATCGGAGCCAGTGCAAAGGGGCTCAAAGGCGTCGCGAAATTTGAAAAGTACAAAGAGTTGTTCGGAGCGGTTGAGAAGCTAGCAAAAGCGGGCAACAAACACGTGCGTGAGGCCACAAACTGGGCAGGCCATGAGGCGAGCAAACGTCTGGCTCAAGCGACGATGGGAGACCTAGGCGTGGTCCAAGGCTCTGGACCGCAATTCAATATCTTGCCATCGCCGATTGCGGTCGGGATAGGCGCCGGCTTGTTCTACGACTGGCAGAAAATGCATGTCATGGGTGGTAAGCAAGCTTGGTCGATGATCTCGCCAAAGTGGTATGTGACCAACGACAATGGTGTGAAGCTGCATATGTACAACGTGCCGGAGAACAATGGTGCGCTCGTGAAACTATCAATCGGCGTCACCGAATGGGGCATTGATCCGTACATACGTTGGAAAAGCGACAAGGGTGGCCCGTCAGTGGGGCACCGGGATCGCTATCACATCAATTGTTATGCCTATGGCGGCGAACTCTACGAATCCCGCGATGCCAAACGCCCGGGCATTTCGCTTGGCAAGCTGACACCCATTGGAGAGCTTGAGACAGGAATGCTGACGGTTGGAACATCGAAAGATGTGGCGCGCAACTCTTCGATAAAGATTTATCCTATTGCGATCAATTTCGGAAACTATCCGTATTGGACGGCCAGTGATCACGTCAAAGTAAACACAGGCAGCGACGGCAAATTGAAAAGCGCAAGCAGCGTTAACGACATCATGGATTGATCGGCCCCAGCTCGTCTGTGAAACGAGGTAGGACATATTTATTGTCGGCACGCAAAGGGTATCCGCAGTTGGTCCGTTGACCTTTTGATGAAACGACACTTCGCGACCGAAAGCGGCGTGACTGGCGCCCGTTAAGCTTGCATTATAGGGGCGCGTGACATCGTGAAGACGCATAATAGGGTCACGGTATATGAGCTCAGAGGCAATCAGGGTCAGCATCGCGCTTAACCGCTTCGGGTATGGGTTGAAGCGCGGTGAACGCGCGCCAACCGACCCCAGACGCTACTTGCTCAGGCAGTTCGATGCCTATGATCCCAGACCGGAGCAATTGTCTGATTGGCAGGACACTTCCGACAAAGCTGGCGAAATATTGACCACCATTCGCCGCAATCGCCGCCAGCGCCAAGACGCGATGAAGAACCAAGACGCGGACTCCGCGTCAATGGAATCGGGTCAGCCCGCCGCAATGGCGAATGAGACATTCCTTCGCGGCTCGCAGGCTGTTCGACGCGACATCATCATACGCTCCGATATGGCGATTAATGGTAAAGCTCCTATGATCGAGCGGCTGGTGCATTTCTGGTCCAACCATTTTAGTGTCACTGCAGGAAAGCCGGGCACCCACTATC
>CAZOLE010000358.1:0-1990 GCA_964580445.1 uncultured Porphyrobacter sp. | reverse complement strand
CATCATGATCGTGCGCGAGCTAACGGGCGGCATTTATTTCGGTGAGCCGCGCGGCGTAAGCCAGCAAGACAATGAGCGGATCGGTGTGAACACCTACGTCTATCGGGATTGGGAGATCGAGCGAATCGCTCGGGTGGCCTTTGAGCTAGCGCAAAAACGCGATGGTCGATTGTGTTCTGTGGATAAAGCCAACGTGTTAGAAGTCACTCAGTTGTGGCGTGATGTCGTCAACGAAGTCGCTAGTGATTATCCGGATGTGGCTCTCTCCCACATGTATGTCGATAACGCGGCCATGCAGCTCGTTCGAGCGCCTAAGCAGTTCGATGTGGTGGTTACCGGCAATATGTTTGGCGATATTCTGAGTGATGTTGCGGCTATGTTGACGGGCTCCCTGGGTATGCTCCCGTCGGCCTCTCTTGCCGCTGATGGTCGTGGATTGTACGAACCTGTTCACGGCAGCGCCCCGGACATAGCCGGTCAGGAATTGGCCAATCCGTTGGCGATGTTCGCCAGCGTGGCGATGATGTTTCGTTATTCGCTGGCCCTGCCGCAAGCGGCGGATGCGATTGATGCCGCCATCAGTCGTACACTGGGTGCGGGCCACAGAACTGCAGACCTGCATGGCGTTGA
Source organism: uncultured Porphyrobacter sp. (assembly GCA_964580445.1). Lineage (GTDB taxonomy): Bacteria > Pseudomonadota > Alphaproteobacteria > Sphingomonadales > Sphingomonadaceae > Erythrobacter. The sequence goes on along the minus strand of CAZOLE010000358.1, from coordinate 1,360 downwards.
TGCGAGTGCCCCGGTGGGCACTGCCGAGATGACGCAAGCGGTGATGGCTGCGTTGGATCAACTGCTGGCTGAGCGGGCTTAACCACGACCTTTGGGAGCGCCTCGCGCGTCTCTTTGCACTATATAGGAATAGATCATGAATCAACCGTCTGGGAATAAGTCCGGCATCGACGTCGCTGTGGTAGGCGCCACTGGCGCGGTTGGCGAGGCGATGATTGAACTGTTGGAAGAACGGAAGTTCCCGGTACGCAACTTGTATTTGCTCGCGAGTGAGCGCTCTGCCGGTAAGACCATGCGAGTGTTGGGTGCAACCCACCAAGTGAGTGATCTCGCACAGTTCGATTTTTCTCAGGTGCAGCTTGGGCTTTTTTCGCCAGGCGCCAGTGTGTCGGCGGTGTACGCGCCGCAGGCGGCACAGGCGGGCTGCTATGTGGTCGATAACACGTCACACTTTCGTATGCGCGAAGACATTCCGCTAGTCGTACCGGAAGTGAATGGCGAGGTCTTGCGGAACTATGCAGGTCGCATTATCGCGAACCCAAATTGTTCGACGATCCAAATGCTCGTTGCTCTGCAGCCACTGCATCAAGCCATAGGGATTGAGCGGATTACTGTCTCTACTTACCAAGCCGTGTCAGGGGCGGGCACGAAAGGAATCGAGGAACTCGCCGGGCAAACCGCCGCGCTGCTTAATGCGCGGGAGTATCCGGCAAAAGCATTTCCACAACAGATTGCTTTCAATGCCATTCCGCAAATTGGCGATATTCTTGACAACGGCTATACGGTCGAAGAAATGAAGATGGCTCAAGAGACTTGTAAAATATTTGGTGACGACGATATAGAGGTGAACCCGACTTGTGTTCGCATTCCCGCCTTCTATGGTCATGCAGAAGCCGTGAGTCTGACACTGCGCGCACCATTGACGGTGCAAGACGCGCAAGCGCTGTTAACGAAAGCTGCTGGCGTGAAGTTGATGCGCGATAGCAACTACCCCACACCGGTGGCGCAAGGGGCTGGAACCGACGCGGTATACGTTGGTCGAGTGCGCGCTGACTTGTATGATCCGTGTGGTATCAACCTCTGGGTCGTCGCGGATAATGTGCGCAAAGGTGCGGCGTTGAATAGCGTTCAAATTGCCGAGTATTTGTTGCAAAATGGCGCAATAAGCGTCGGTTAGCTGGTCTCGATGCCGGTGACCCAGTACCCATACTGACAATTTATTGGATTAAACCTGTCTCGGTAGAGCGACCTATGCTTGACCGAGACCATCGATGCGCGCGCCACTAAGTGTAATTTTTGGTAACCACGCCATACTCTTAATGTCCGCGCTGCGGTATCGTGCTCGCAGGCAAATGGATGT
>CAZOLE010000357.1:0-1993 GCA_964580445.1 uncultured Porphyrobacter sp. | reverse complement strand
GGCTCGACCACTTCGATGGCGATAGGCCCGACGCGCAAGGTCATCCGCTCCATATTCAACTCAGTCGTCGCGTGGAGCGAGTATTGTTTGCCATCGCGGATAAAGCTGAAATGCGCGTCTGCCACGTCTAGGTGCGGGTAAACACCAAAGGCCAGCGCGAAGAAACCGCTGCCATCAGGAGCATAGCCGTTGAAGAAATAGCGGTCGTAAAAATTGCGATCCGTGCCGGAAAACGCGATCGGTTCAGGCGTTTGGTGAATCGGAAAATCGTCCGCGCGGCTCAATACCATATCAGGCTCCTTCTAGGACTGCGCCAAGTGAATCGTGCTCAAGTGCGAGCGCACAGGCACCGCGCGCCATGGAAAGAAAATTGGCGTCACCACGCTCAGTTCGCTCTACAAAAGCGGCACTGAAGACGGCGGTGAAGAGGCCGTGCAGCGCGCCAATTCTATATTCGCGCCAGATGTCATTGCGGGTGAGATTGACGCCGTGGGCGTCCATTTCGCGGCAATACAGATCGAGCAATTCATCTTCATGCGCGCCGCGCAAAGTGTCGCCAATCCCTGTGCCCATGAAATAACCAATATCGGTCATCGCGCGACCCGCGACGACAGTCTGCCAATCCAGTACTGCAATTGCTTCCGCACCACCTTTCACATCGAAAAGCAGGTTATCTAGACGGAAGTCACCATGGACGACGCATTGTGGCGGAGACAACCGCGCTGCGCCCAAATCCGGCAAACCGGCAAGCGCCTCGCACAGCTGCATAAATTCAGGCTCTAACGTGTCTGCATACCGCTCACGAAAGGTGGACTGCGCTTGCGGATAGAGAGCGTTGATCTGTTGGACGACCGGCTCTGGCGTGCGCAGCCAATCGGCGTCGATTATCTCGTTCTTTTCCCAAGTGCCTCCATGAACAGCGGCAGCTTGCTTTATTGCCTCGCGCGCATCTTCAATCGTACAGCCATCGAGCTGGTTCCCAATCCGCGCGGGGCCAAGGTCTTCGAACAGCAGGATGTATTGCGTTCCGGTCTCGTCCATTTGCGCATGATGGGTACGTGGCATGCGAGCGGAGAGACTGGGAGCGATATGCTGATAGAACTGCACTTCTTTTGCATAAAGGCCCAGCATCGAAGCAGTCGCGCGGCTTTTCTCGTCTTCAGCGGGAAATTTAGCGGCGAGCGTGCTGCTGCTCCCGTCCGCATGCGTTAGGAAGAAGCGGACGCTGTCACCAACTTGGCCAGTTCCGATCGGTTCCCAAGTGACCTGTTCGACCAGGCTTTCACAATCGCCGAGAATGCCATTCAACCATTCGGCTGAGACTGCAGCCGGATGTGAAGGAAAACCATCAGTTGCCACGCTCAGCCCTTCGCCAACTCTTCTTCGATCTGGCTCAACCGTTCTTTGCCAAAGAACATTTCTTCGCCCACGAACATGGTCGGAATCCCAAATGCACCGCGCGCAACCGCATCATCGGTGCTTTGGACCAACGCTTGTTTAACTTCGTCGGTTTGCGCGCGAGCGAACAGGTCACCGGCGTCAAATCCGCCTCCGATGAGCGCCGCGCCCAATGCTTCGGGTGAGGTGATATCGACGCCCTCTTCCCAAATCGGCGCCAGCAAAGTCTCGACAAACTGCACAGCGCGCCCGTCTTGCCCTGCTGCGACCAGCATTCGCTGCAAGGTGATCGAATTGAACGGAAACTGCGGGTGGAGCCGGTATTTGTTCAGATTGTGCTTCGCGATAAACCGCTGCATTTCCAGCATGGCGTATTCGTTTTTGCCTTTGACCTCGGCATCGCGGATCATCGGTGGCGCATTGCCGGTAAGCTTGTGCATCCCACCCAGAAAGACCGGTGTGATATCGAGCTGCGCACCGGTACGTTTGATCAGATCACGCAAAGGCCACCAAACCAGATAGGCGTTGGGGCTGACAAAATCGAAAACCAGTTCGACCCGTCCGTTCCCTTGCATCGTGTTCATCGCCGCTCTCC
>CAZOLE010000356.1:0-1998 GCA_964580445.1 uncultured Porphyrobacter sp. | reverse complement strand
GATCGCCAGTGGCCGTTCGACCCGACAAGTTGCAGCAATTGCGCAGAAACTGGCAGAAAAGGTCAAACAAGCAGGCTTTGGCCCCGCCCGGATCGAAGGACTGCCAGCGGCTGACTGGGTTCTGGTCGATGCAGGCGATGTGGTGATCCACTTGTTCCGCCCTGAAGTGCGAAGCTTTTACAATCTTGAGCGCATGTGGTCGTTTGAGAGCGGCGAAGCGAAAGTGTCTTAATTTTTCGCAGGCTCATCCGGGCCAGCGTCCTCGGTGCTATTCCCTCCGCTACGCTCCGGGGCACCTGTGGGCGGGCTTGTAGGTGTGCTTCGCACACGCCTGCGTCTTCGACTTCGGCTCCGCCCTTGCTGCGCCTGCGGCGCCGAACCATTCTAGACCACACACCACGGAGTTCTAAACATTCTCATCCACATCATCGCTCGCGGGAAGATTGCTCACTCGCCAGAGGCGGAGCTGGTTGCCCGCTACGACAAGCGGATCACGTGGCCGACCAAGCTAACCGAACTGCCTGAAACGGGCGGCAAGATTCCACAGCCCCAAACCCCATGCAAAACGATCTTGTTGGACGAGCGCGGCAAGGCGATGGGGTCAGAAGAGTTTGCGCAAATGCTAGGACGATGGCGCGATGATGGAATGCGCGAAACCCGCTTTGTTCTGGGTGCAGCGGACGGTCATTCGGCCCAAGAACGCAAAGATGCTGACATGCTGCTTGCCTTTGGCCCTGCGACATGGCCGCACTTGATGGCGCGTGCAATGTTGATGGAACAGTTGTTTCGCGCGACTGCGATCCTTGCAGGACACCCCTATCATCGGGCAGGGTAGGCTTATGGCAACCCGCCACGTTCTTTATTCCGCTATTTGCGCCGCTAGTTTGGCCGCGATCGCCTTTGCTGTGCCGCAAAGTGTGGCGCAGCGCGATGCAGTGGTTGCCGACGCAAATGAAGCGCGGGCGGAACTGCGCCGTGCGACCCGCGAAAGCGAACGCGCAGAGGCGCGTGCTGCCCGGTTTCGCCGTGAAGCGGAGGCGGCAAGCGCATCAGCGGATAAGACCGCGCGTGAAGCCGCTGCCCTTGCTGCGCAAATTCAAGCGTCCGAAGCCGACATAACTGCAGTGCGTGCGCGCTACTCGATCGCTAAGTCAGAGCGTGCCGAACTTTCTACGCGGCTGGCCGAGCGCCGCCAGCCAATCGTCCGTTTGACCAGCGCACTGCAAACCACTTCGCGACGTCCTTTGGCGCTGTCGGCGTTGCAGCCCGGATCGCTCAAAGATTTGGTCTATGTTCGCGCCGTTCTGGACAGCGCCGTCCCCGAAATTCGTAAGCGCACGGCCAGCTTGCGCAGCGATTTGGACAAAGGCCGCGAGCTTGAAAATGACGCGCGACGCGCGCTTACGAGTCTCCGCAATGGCGAGGAGCAATTGGAGGAACGCCGCAGCGCTTTGGCGAGGCTTGAAGTTCAGCAGCGCCGGGCTTCGCGCGAAGCCCGCGCCACCGCAGCTCGCGAAGGCGAGCGAGCACTAGCCTTGGCCGAAGAAGCACGCGATCTGGACGGCCTTGTTGATCAACTCGGCGCGAATGCCAGCCTGCGTAAGGAGTTGGCGGCCTTGTCTGGCCCTGTTCTGCGCCCTTCTGGCCTCGCTAAACCTAGCGTCAATGTCAGTGCCAGCCCCGCGCCCGAAGCCTCACCAACGGCTGCGGCGACAACCAGCGCATCATCCTCTCCACCATCCGACCTTCAGCTGCCCGTCCAGGGTCGGATCATCACTGGTTTTGGTGAAAAGAGCGATAGCGGCCTACGCAGCAAAGGACTTTCACTGGCTCCAAGCGCGGGCGCGCAAGTGGTCGCTCCGGGAAGTGGAAGAGTAGCCTTTGCAGGACCTTATCGTGGATTTGGCCGGATTGTTATCATCGAACATGATGACGGCTGGACGAGCCTTGTTACCGGCCTTCGAAATGCGGATGTCGAGGTTGGCGACACGGTCATTG
>CAZOLE010000355.1:0-2015 GCA_964580445.1 uncultured Porphyrobacter sp. | reverse complement strand
AAGCCATGGCGCTGCCGATTGCCGCACCTGAAGACAATGGACCAATCGTATTCGGCTATGATGACTTCGGAACGCCGGGCGAAGTTGTTGAAGACAGCGTCGAGGACAAGCTTGGCATCCGGCAAATCCGATTTGCCAATGGGGTTCGCCTAAACCTCAAAAAAACCGATATTCGCGAAGACCGGATAAGCGTTCGCGTCTCGCTGGATGGCGGCGATCTTTTGGTGACTAAGGATGACCCGCTTAAGATATTCCTCGCAAGTTCAATAACCGCGGGCGGTCTGGGCAAGCACAACATTGATGAGCTGCAATCAGCTCTCGCTGGCAAAAGCGTTGGCTTTGGATTTTCCAACGGGACAGACAGTTTCAATTTGAGCGGCGGCACCACGCCGCGAGATCTCGATTTGCAATTGAAAGTGCTTGCGGCCCTGCTTACCGATCCGGGTTATCGCCCAGAAGGCGTAGCGCGCGTGCGCGTCGGGATCGATAATCTGTTTCAAAGCCTCGATTCAACACCTGGACAAGTTCTGGGTATCCAGCAGGGCAGGATCCTCTCCGACAATGATCCGCGCTTTGCATTTCCGACCAAGGAAGAGTTTTACGCCAAGGACTTTGAGTCACTCGAAGCGGCCATCGGCGACAGGCGTCGTAACGGTGCCCTAGAAGTCGCGTTGGTCGGCGATTTGGACGAAGACGCAGCGATTGCTGCAGTTGCCGCCACGTTTGGCGCATTGCCCGAGCGCGAAGCAGAATTCTTGCCGCGCGAAGAGGCTCGCATCCGGGCATTCACAAAGGACCGCTCGGTTCGCGAACTGACCCATGCAGGGGAGCCAGACAAGGCAATTATCCGCCGGGTCTGGCCGACCACTGACAATCGCGACCTCAAAGAGAGCATCAGCCTTCGGCTGCTGGCGCGAATGGTCAACATCTCACTGACTGACCGTTTGCGTGAGGATTTGGGAAAGGCCTATTCGCCTACAGCGGATGCCAATAGCAGCCGCCATTTTCGCAACTATGGCACGCTTAGTCTGACCGCATCGATTGATGTGGAGGAGATCAACCCAACCTCAGAGGCGATCGACAAGGTGATCGCCGACCTTCTTGGTGCAGGGATAAATGCCGATTTGGTCCAGCGTGCACGCAAGCCGTATCTCGAGAATATCGATAATGCGCTGAAATCTCTGGGCGGCTGGATGGGTTTGGTCAGCAGAGCACAAAGCCAGCCGCAATACATTGATCGGTTCCTTTCCGCCTCCGGCATCGCGGAAGCGCTGACACCGGAAGACTTGCAAGCAACCGCGCGCAAGTATTTGCAATCAGACGATGCCGTGACGATCATTGTAGCGCCGCAAGGGCCATCGACCTGCGAGGGCGAGACAGGCTGCGCAACGCCAGCAACATCGACGCCAACGGCAGAATAGCCAGCGAACTTGCATTGCCCTGCGCAAAACCCTGTTCAAACGGGGTGCGCAGGCGCAATCGGCTCGCTATAGGCACGCTCAACACAGGAGTCACTTGTCTATGAACACTCGCATTCTCGTTCGTCTCAAACCTGGTGTGCTCGATCCGCAAGGGCGCGCCGTGCACAACGCGTTGGACAGCCTCGGATTTGATGGTGTCGATGACGTGCGGGTTGGTCGGATGATCGAAATGAATGTCACCGAAGGAACCAGCGATGATACGCTGCGCGCGATGTGTGAACAATTGCTCGCTAATATGGTGATTGAGGATTTTGTGGTCGAACGGCTCGGGCCTGTGGTGGAGCCTGCCTGATGGCTTTCAAAGGAGCCGTCATCACCTTTCCAGGTTCAAATTGCGACCGCGATATGGCGGTAGCTATCGAAGCGGTGTCGGGCGAGCGCGCAATCCGTATTTGGCATGGTGATGCGCAATTGCCCGATGGGCTTGATCTGATCGCGCTGCCTGGCGGGTTTTCTTACGGAGACTACCTGCGTTGCGGCGCAATGGCAGCCAAAAGTCCAGTCATGCGCGCGGTAGCTGATGCAGCCGGGCGC
>CAZOLE010000354.1:0-2017 GCA_964580445.1 uncultured Porphyrobacter sp. | reverse complement strand
CGCGCTTAAGCTCGGCAAGGTCGATCGAAAGCTGATCGTCTGTTTTCAAGCGGAGGTCTGCGATATCGGCCATTACTTGGCTCCTCCCAAGTGCGAGGTGTCGCCCAATCGCGCAACAACCTTTGTTTTGATCGGCAGTTTCATCGCAGCACGCTCAAACGCGAGCGCAGCCACTGGGCCTGGAACACCGTCGAGTTCGAACAGGATGCGGCCCGGCTTAACCCGTGCAGCCCAGTACTCAACAGAGCCCTTACCTTTACCCTGACGAACTTCGGCAGGCTTCTTAGAAACTGGCACATCTGGGAAGACGCGAATCCAAAGACGGCCCTGACGACGCATCGCACGAGTGATCGCACGGCGAGCCGCTTCGATCTGACGCGCGGTCAGTCTTTCAGGCTCAAGCGCTTTCAACCCATAGGAGCCAAAATTCAGCGTAGTGCCGCCTTTGGCTTTGCCATGAATCTTGCCCTTGAAGGCCTTACGATATTTGGTTTTTTTCGGTTGCAGCATTTTATTGACTCACCTCAACGTGCCGGGCGGACGCCGGACGTCTGCGATTCCATCATCAGGCGGTCTTGCGCGGTTGGATCATGTGCCATGATCTCACCTTTAAAGACCCAAACCTTGATGCCGATGATCCCGTAAGCGGTCAGCGCTTCGGTTTCAGCGTAATCGATATTCGCGCGCAGCGTGTGCAATGGCACCCGGCCTTCGCGATATTGCTCAACCCGCGCAATCTCAGCACCGCCCAAACGGCCGCCGCAAACGATCTTGATGCCTTCAGCACCCAATCGCATTGCAGACTGCATCGCGCGTTTCATCGCACGACGGAAAGCCACACGGCGGATCAACTGATCAGCGATACCTTGAGCAACGAGCTTAGCGTCGATCTCCGGCTTACGGATTTCAACGATATTCAACTTCACTTCGCTGTCAGTCATCGAAGAAAGCTTACCGCGCAACTTTTCAATGTCCGCGCCCTTCTTACCGATGATCACGCCAGGACGTGCCGCATAGATTGAAACGCGGCACAGCTTGGCTGGGCGCTCAATAACCACTTTAGAGATCGCTGCCTGTGGCAGGTTCTTGGTGATATATTTGCGGATTTCGATGTCTTCTTGGAGAAGCCCAGCATAGTCGCGCCCTTCGGCGTACCAGCGGCTGTCCCAAGTGCGGTTGATCTGAAGCCGCAGACCGATCGGATTACTCTTCTGACCCATGTCTTTATGCCTCTTCTTGTTCGCGAACGACGATGCGCAGCTTGCTGAATGGCTTCAGAATGCGCGTCGATTTGCCGCGGCCACGTGTGTGGAAACGCTTCATCGTTATCGACTTGCCTACCGAAGCTTCTGCAACGACGAGCGCGTCAACATCGAGATCGTGGTTATTTTCCGCGTTGGCGATTGCAGAGGCGAGAACTTTGCTCGCATCCCTAGCCATCGACTTTTTCGAGAAGGAGAGGATGTTCAAAGCCTCTTCTGCCTTCTTACCGCGGATCAACTCAGCCACGAGGTTGAGCTTCTGCGCAGAGCCACGGATTTGCGTGCCTACAGCCAGCGCTTCGTTTTCAGCCACGCGGCGGGGAGATTTTGCCTTACCCATTAGCGCTTGCCCTTCTTGTCAGCCGCGTGACCTGGGAAACTGCGCGTCGGCGCGAACTCACCAAGTTTGTGACCAACCATTTCTTCCGAAACCGAAACGGGGATGAATTTCTGACCGTTATAAACGTTGAAAGTCAGCCCAACGAATTGCGGCAAGATTGTCGAACGGCGCGACCAAGTCTTGATCGGCTTCGAATTGCCCGCATCCTGAGCGGTTTCGGCCTTCTTGAGAAGGCTGAGCTCAACAAACGGTCCTTTCCATACGGAACGTGCCATTCTCGCTTACCTCTTCTTCTTCGCGTGACGCGAACGGATGATCATTTTGTCCGTCTGCTTGTTCTTGCGGGTGCGCGCACCCTTTGTTGGCTTACCCCATGGAGTCACTGGGTGACGACCACCTGAGGTCCGGCCTTCAC
>CAZOLE010000353.1:0-2031 GCA_964580445.1 uncultured Porphyrobacter sp. | reverse complement strand
CGCCTATACAATGGCGACCCGTATGTTCGCCGATCTCCCACCCCTGCGCGCCGGACAAATCGGATTTGTCGCGCCGGTCGGTGAAGAAATCGAGCTGTCCGCCACTTTGGTTCGACAAGGCAGAAATGTGACGCAAATCCGAAGCGAATTACATTCCGATGGCAAACTTGCGTTGACAGCCTTCTGGCTATTCGGCGCAGCGCGCGAACCCAACGCCGCAAAGGAGTCTACAAAACCAGAAAACTGGCCAGGCCTTCCCGATGACAACGCGCCAGCTATGCAAGGGCAAGGCCCCTCTTTCATTCAGAACAATTTTGAACTGCGCTTTGGTCAACTGAAAGAAGAAGATCACGGCGCGACCATCCGACGCTGGGCACGGCTAACCGAAGATCACGAACTTGATCCGGTCAGCAAGCTTGTGCTGATGGGTGATGTAATGCCGCCGGGTGCCATGCGGATCATGCAAAGGGTCGGCCAGATCAGTTCGATCAACTGGTCCTTCAACGTGCTTGACCCCGAAACGCAGTCCGAAGGCGGATGGTACTTGGCAGAGAATGCGAGCCAGCATGCCAATGCAGGGTACTCTTCGGAGCGCTTGCGGATGTGGGATACTGATGGGCGTCAAGTGCTTGACGGCCTTCAAAACGTGGCGGTGTTTGGATAAGCGTTCAAATCAAGGGGTCTTCACCTGCCGAACCTCCTACGCCGATCAGACATCTTCAAAATTTGGCGCCCGTTTCTGCATCCCAGCCATGACCGCTTCGACCTGATTCTTGGTCCGCATGATCGCGTGCTGTTCGATGCTCTCTTCCAACAAGATCGCGTCGGTGCCGCGCTCTACCATTCCAGCCTGTAGCCGTTTGGCCGCACGGATTGCATGCGGATTGCGGTTGGCGATCTCGCTGGCTATGGCTGTCGCGCGAGCGAGCGGGTTGTCATCGACATAGGTCGCGAGGCCGAGACTTTGTGCTTCTGCTCCAGAAAATTCGCGGTTGGTGTAGACAAGCTCACGCAGCACATCGTCACGCACGAGCCCGCGCCACAAAGCGTAGCCGCCCATGTCAGGGACAAGGCCCCACTTCATTTCCATGATCGACATCCGCGTTTCAGGGTGAGCAACCCGAATGTCGGCACCGCTCGCAATCTGCAAACCGCCGCCGAAACAAACACCATGCAACGCCGCGATCACTGGTACTGGCAGCTTGCGCCATGTCATCGCCACCTGCTGAAATTTGTTCGAGTTGCCATAGGTTCGCTCGGTCAACTCAGGCTCATCAGGGCTCGGCGTTCGAGTGAAACTGGAAGTATCAAGCCCTGCGCAAAATGCGCGTCCTTCGCCGGAAAGTACTACAGCGCGAACCCCATCTAGCTTGTGCAGAACACTGCCAGCTTCGATGATCCGTTCGAACATTTCCGCGTCTAGCGCATTCATCTTGTCGCTGCGGGTTAAGCGTACGTGCGCAACACCATCATCGCTTAATTCAATCGACACTCTATCATTGGCGGACATGGGCATTGGAAAACCTTTCAATCGCTTCGCGGATCTAGATGTCGAATTGGCCTAAGCGCAAAGCTAAGTCCAGTTCGAAGGCTTAACCAAAAAGTCAGCATGGGAGCCGGACCAATTTGCAATTAGGAGCCGGACTTACATCCAAAGGCGAAGGCGCTTGGTCCCGGAGGGGTATCTAGAAAATAGCCACCTTGGGGATGTGTCACGAGCAAATGTGCAAGGCCGAACGCAGAGAGTTTTGCTCTGACGCGAGCGACATGAACAGCGACCCGATTGGTCTCGGGCTCAAAGCCGACCCGCCACACATCGGCCAACAATTGGCGCTGTGTCATGGTCTGGCCAGGATGCTGCGCCAGATGCCATAGCAGCGCAAACTCGCGCGGATGCAGTCCCAGCCAGCGATCTTCGACGCGGCCATCGCGGTGGAAGAGATCAAGCGTCACATCCCCCGCCTCGCAAAACCGAGGGATTAGGGTGTCGTCATCGGGAAAGAGCGGCTGAGCCGAGGAATACTTCAAATG
>CAZOLE010000352.1:0-2031 GCA_964580445.1 uncultured Porphyrobacter sp. | reverse complement strand
GTCTATGACCTTTCTTGAATAAGGGTTGGTTGAACTCTGGCACTCCCTTCATGAGAGTGCCAATGCCAGCCATGTGGTTGCGAGGCGGGCATGAGTCAAGCAGCGTGTCTCAAATTTTTTCGAGGATGGGTTTGGTCTGACGCAGCAGGAGGCCAAGCCTCTCGCGCCGGATCCAACGACCCATCAGCAGAATAGCAGCAGAGGCCAAACCAGCGGCAAGTCCGATCCACACGCCTACCCCTTCGAGCGGAGTGAAGAACCCCAGCACGAATGCAATGCCAAACCCAGCTACCCAATAGCTGAAGATCGCGATCCACATCGGGATACGCGTGTCTTGCAAACCCCTTAGCGCGCCGAGCGCCACGGCTTGCAATCCGTCAACAATCTGAAAGGCTGCGGCCCAAACGAGATATGTCAGCGCAAATGCGACGACCGCTGCATTAGCGGCGTCTTGCGGATCGACCCATGGCCACATCAGCGCCTCAGGCGCGCCGAACATGGCAATGGCGCTGATGCAGGCAAAGGCAAAGCCCATGACAATAGCCGTCAATCCCGCGCGCCTTATGCCCTCACGATTTTGCGCGCCGTAATAATAGCCGACCCTGATGGTGACGGCTTGTCCGACGCCAAACGGGATCTGGAAGGCTAGCGCTGCGATTTGCAAAGCAATCGCGTGGCCCGCCACTTGAGCCGTTCCGAAATTGCCCATCATGAACACGGCTGCGCTAAAGATACCCGCCTCGGCAATCACCGTGAATGCGATGGGGGCACCGACCCGGACAATCTCCCAGAACCGCGCCCAGTCAGGGCGCCACCAGCGGCGAAAGATTCGATAGCGGTGGAGTCTGGGATCGAGCCTGATTGCGACCACATAGGCGAGCATGATCGAGGTGGTGGTAATGATTGTGGCGATGCCCGCACCCACCAGTTCTAGCCGGGGTGCGCCCCAATTGCCAAAGATCAGTGCGTAATTGCCAGCCGCATTGATGAAAATCCCTGCAAACGTAATGAGCGTCGCAAATATCGGTCTGCCCAATGCTGACAAATAGGTGCGAAGCACATTGGAAATGACCATTGGGATCAGCGAGACGACCAGCATCACCAAGTAGGGAAACGCGAGCGGCATTAGGTGCGGTTCTTGACCTGTCAGATGCATGATCGGGATCGCTGCGAAGGAGATGACAATGCCTCCCAAGCCGCTAATGACTGCGAGCCAAAGCGCCATCCGAGTGGCCCTGCGCACGGGTCGCACGGTGTTGGGATTGGCGCCAAGTTCTGCCGAGATTACCGGGGCGACTGCAGCGGTGAGCGAGCTGAGCGCCCAGACCACAAGGCCAAACAGACCCATAATCAACTGGGAGGCAGCAAATTCCTCTTCGCCCAGTCGCGCGATAAAGATTGTGTCGACAGTGTAAGTCGCCATTTGCAGCAGATTGGCGAGCGCCAACGGCCCGGCGAGCAGAAAAGTCTGCCAGGATTCACTGCGCCATGAAGGCGTTTGGAGTTGCTCGCTCTTTTGCATGCAGCCGGTCCGGATAGGCGCATGCGCGAGTCGGGGGAAGCGCTATTGATATGCGCGGTGCAAAAAGGGCGGCGCCATCGCTGGCACCGCCCTTTCTTGAAAGCAGTTTGAACTGCGACGAGCTTACTTGAGCTCGACTGTGCCGCCAGCTGCTTCGATCTTTGCTTTGATCTCTTCGGCTTCGGCTTTTGAAACGCCTTCTTTGATCGGCTTCGGTGCGCCTTCGACGAGAGCTTTCGCTTCGCCAAGACCCAGACCAGTTACGGCGCGGACTTCTTTGAGAACCGGGATTTTCTTCCCGCCGTCGCCGGTGAGAATGACGTCGAATTCGTCTTTCTCTTCAGCAGCTGCGCCAGCGTCGCCGCCACCAGCAGCTGCACCAGCAACTGCCACAGCAGCCGCAGCAGAAACGCCCCACTCTTCTTCAAGAGCGGTTGCAAGTTCAGCCGCTTCAAGGACGGTCAGTTTCGAAAGTTCTTCAACAAGCTTGGCAATATCAGCCATGATGT
>CAZOLE010000351.1:0-2035 GCA_964580445.1 uncultured Porphyrobacter sp. | reverse complement strand
GGTTGTGTGCCGTGTGCGTTGGGAATATAAATTGTGCGACGGCATTCATCACCATATCGTGGGCTAGCAGTAAGTCTGACAATGACATCGTGCCATAATATCGTGTCGTTGGGGGGCATATGGGTGGAATGAATGTTGAAGAAACCGACATTCTTGATGTTGCTGTCCCTGCACGCGCTACGCCAACATTCAAGCAAGACTTCGTCGATCGGCTAAGCAAGTCGGAGATCGCACATGTGCGCTTCAGCCTTGGCGAAGCAGTCGTTTGGGACGGGGCAACTCTGGCTCTTATAAAATCGCTCGCGAACACGGCGCGCGAACACAGCATTTCTAGCGATTTTGAACGGCTGCCACCGCAAGTTCAAAGAGTTCTTGCGTTGACTCGCGATGCCGCCAAAGATCTCGACGAAGATACCGGTGATGAAGGAACAGGTAGGAAGACTGACTTTTTCACCAGAGTTGGCGAGAAGACGGTGAGCGTTCTTGGCGCGTCGCAATCGACATCATCTTTCCTGCGTGATGTCGGCAGTTCATTGAAGCGGTTTTTTACCGGGCGCGCGCAGTACCAGAAGAGCGACCTCATACAGTTCATGCGCGACACTGGTCCACAGGCCATACCGCTCGTTGGTTTGGTCAACCTCCTGCTCGGAGTAATATTGGCCTTTATGGGGGCGATCCAGCTTCAGCAATTTGGAGCGCAGATTTTTGTCGCTGATCTAGTGGCGATTGGCCTGACCAGAGAGATCGCACCAATGATGACCGCGATCATCCTCGCCGGGCGCACGGGCGCAGCCTACGCAGCTCAGCTGGGCACCATGCAGGTCAATGAAGAGATCGACGCGTTCAAGACTTTTGGCTTTTCGCCTACCGATTTCCTCGTGCTGCCTCGGATGCTCGCGCTTGCGGTCATGACGCCGCTCCTCGTCCTCTACGCAGATGCAATTGGCATGTTTGGGGGCTTCCTTGTTGGAGTCCTGTTGCTCGACATCAGCGGTACTGAATACTTGAACGAAACGCGCAGCGCGATTGATATGACTGACCTTATGATCGGCATTTTTAAGGCCAGCATATTTGGTATGCTTGTCGCGATCGCAGGCTGCATGAAAGGAATGCAGAGCGGGCGAAACGCGTCAGCTGTCGGGCTGGCCGCAACGAGCGCTGTCGTAACAGGCATCGTCGCCATAATTGTTGCCACGGCGTTCTTTGCTGTGCTTACGAATGTGCTCGGCCTATGAGTGATGATGCACCTGAGATCGCTGTCCAAGGCCTGACCATGGCTTATGGCGAAAATGTCATTCAACGCGACCTAGAATTCAACATCTCTAAAGGTGAAATTTTCATCATTATGGGCGATTCTGGCAGCGGCAAGAGTACGCTCCTTAAGCACTTGATCGGTCTTAACCGCCCAGCCAAAGGCACTATTGCCTATTCTGGTCTCGACTTTTGGAACAGCGACGCCGAAGCACAGCTTGAAACCACGCACAGGTTCGGGGTGCTCTACCAGAGCGGTGCGCTATGGAGTTCCATGACACTAGCTGAAAACATCGCACTTCCCTTGCAAACTTTCGCAGACTTCAGCGAAAGCGAGGTCGCAGATATTGTTTCCTTTAAGCTGTCGCTAGTTGGGCTTGCGGGCTTTGAGGACTATTACCCATCTGAAATAAGTGGTGGAATGAAGAAACGAGCAGGGCTCGCGCGAGCCATGGCGCTGGACCCGGAAATTCTGTTCTTTGATGAACCGTCTGCCGGTCTAGACCCTATCAGTTCACGCAGGTTGGATGATTTGATTCTGGAATTGCGCGATGGATTGGGAACAACAGTAGTCATCGTCACACACGAGCTCGCCAGCATCTTCGCAATCGGGGACCGCGGCATCTTTGTGGATGCGGATGCAAAAACGCAGACAGCATTGGGCCCAATCGCCGAAATGCGTAGTGCACCGCCGACAGAGAAAGTCGCGGAATTTCTTTCTCGAGGCGAGGCGGAAACAAACGAGGGGACTGAACCATGAAAGCAAACACAAGAGCCATAGGGG
>CAZOLE010000350.1:0-2053 GCA_964580445.1 uncultured Porphyrobacter sp. | reverse complement strand
GTCGTGATGCTCTGCGTCCATCACCTCGATTCGCGCGCCCAGCTTTGTCCATAGTGAACTCAGCGCCTCGAGAGCGGCAGCGTCCGCGCCTTTAGGAGGCGTGAGAATGCACCAGCGATTGTTAAAAAGGGAAGCAAAGCCAGCCTCTGGACCACTTTGTTCGGTCCCCGCTACAGGGTGCGCAGGGATGATCGGATTGTTGGGCAGCACCATTGCCAGCGTTTCAGCCAGACCGGTTTTGGATGAGCCAACATCGCTGACTATTGCACCTTTGGGCAGGGCGTCTGCCATCGCCCGTGCCGCGCCCTCCATCGCGCCCATCGGGACACACAAGATCACCAGATCAGCATCGCCGACCGCTTCCTCTATAGTGTCGCAAACCTTGCTGACGAGACCACGCTCACGCGCTTTGGCGCGCACATTGGGGTCCCGGTCAAAGCCTGTGGTGACAACGCCCGGCGCGCGGTCCTGAACCGCAAGGCCAACCGAACCGCCAAGCAGCCCCAGCCCGATAATCGCGACATTCTGGATCATCATTCAGTCTCTCCGCATAGCGCTCGCAAACATGCAGTCACGCGCGCCATGTCCCCAACCGTACCGATGGTAATGCGCAAGGCTCGCGGCAGACCTTGTCCAAATAAATGCCGCACAGCATAGCCCTCTTCACCAAGTGCATCTCGCGCCTTTTCGGCGGTCAAATCACCTTCGAACAACACCAGCAAGAAGTTTGCTTCGCTTGGAATGGAGCGCAGTCCGTGATTGCCAAGCGCCGCGATCGCATTAGCGAAACGGGCACGCTCAGTTGTATTGTGTTCGCGGCTGACTTGCACAAATTCCTGATCGCCAAGCGCAGCCAAACCGGCTGATTGCCCGCTGCTTGTCACATTAAAAGGACCACGAATGCGGTTGAGGGTGTCGATCAGTCCCGGCGCACCAGTGGCCCAGCCTATGCGCTCTGCGGCAAGCCCGTAAATCTTGGAAAAAGTACGGGTGACAAGCACATTTTCATGCGCCGCGCCGAGCGCAAACCCAGCCTGTTGCTGTTCTGGAGTGCAATATTCAGCGTAAGCTTCGTCGATCACCAGCAGCACATCCTTCGGCAGACCTGCATGCAATCGCGCGACCTCTCTTGGCGAGATAGAAGTGCCGGTGGGATTGTTCGGATTGGCGAGGAACACTACCCGCGTACGCTCTGTTACTGCCGCCAGAAGAGCGTCGACATCAACGGTGTAGTCGCGATCAGGCGCTTCGACTGGGACGGCGCCGCATCGCCGGGCGGCGATGTCATAGACCGAGAAAGAGAAGCGCGAGAATAGCACTTCATCGCCCAACCCGGCAAAGCCCTGCGCCGCCAGATTGAGCAATTCATCAGAGCCCGTTCCGCAAACGATGCGATCCGGATCCAGTCCATGCACTTCGGCGATCTTGGACCGCAGAGCTTTCGAATCAGGATCAGGATAGGTCGCAGCTTGTCCGCGCCCTGCTTCCAAAGCTGCCAACGCCGCAGGGCTGGTTCCAAGCGGGTTCTCATTCGCGGACAATTTGATCAAAGCCCGTCCATCGCTCGCGGTTGATTTGCCGGGAACGTAGGCGTGGATAGTCTCCAGCAGTCTCAAAATACTTCGGGTGCCGACGAGACTCGCGTTCACGCTGGCCGGGACAGGTGGGTATGGTGGGCATGCTCTCCTACACTACAACAGTGTTATCAGTCAGTTTGTCATGCGAGCAGGATGTTGCTTTTCATCTTCCGCGTGTTGAACGTGATATGGTTTTCGATGACCAAGCGTCCAGTTGGTAGCCAGTTTTGGTCCTCAGACCCATTACCGTGTTGGCCTCACTGTCCGCTACCCCCGTTGCAAACTGGAGCTCTTGATGACGCTATTGTCTTTATATACGTGTGTCCAGTTCGTAGAATGCCGTTTTCCAGAGCCAGTCCTTATGTACCCGCTCTTCTCTTCTGGCGATGTCGACGACGTGTGTCGACAGAGCACAGTGGGCAGGAGACTCGGACGCAAATTTTGGTCTCCCTTCTCCACCAGCTATGGGTGGAGAC
>CAZOLE010000349.1:0-2058 GCA_964580445.1 uncultured Porphyrobacter sp. | reverse complement strand
GTCCCTTGGGTGCCTCTGTAAGGAGTAACGACGATGCGCACTGGCGTGATCGCAAAGAAAGTCGGGATGACCCGCCTCTTCCACGAGGACGGTCGGCATGTGCCGGTTACCGTTCTTGCCTTGGAAGATTGTCAGGTTGTCTCACATCGCACTGCAGAGCGTGACGGCTATTTCGCCGTTCAGCTTGGTGCAGGCGAAGCGAAACAGAAAAACGTGGCGAAACCGCAACGCGAGCATTTCGGCAAAGCCGGTGTTGGCTTGAAGATGCGCGTCGCTGAATTCCCGGTAGCGGGCGAAGATGCGCTTGTGCCGGTTGGTGCAATGATTAGCGCTGAGCACTTTGTTGCTGGTCAAAAGGTCGACATTACCGGGCATACGCAAGGTAAGGGCTTTGCCGGTGCGATGAAGCGCTGGGGCTTTGGTGGCCTTCGCGCGACGCACGGCGTTTCGATCTCTCACCGTTCGCATGGTTCGACGGGTAACCGTCAGGATCCCGGCCGCGTCTTCAAAGGTAAGAAGATGGCTGGCCATATGGGCGACCGTCAACGCACGCAGATGAACCTTGAAGTGGTACGCACCGATGCGGATCGCGGCTTGCTATTCATCAAAGGCTCGGTCCCCGGCTCTAAGAATGGCTGGTTGTTGGTTCGCGACGCTGTAAAAGTTTCTGCGCCAGACGGTCTTCCGTTCCCGGGTGCGGTACTCGATACCTCGGCTCCAGCTAATGAAGATGCTCCGGTTGAAACGGCTGTTGAAGAAACAGCAGTCGATGCAGCAGCAGAGGCGCCAGTAGCTGATGCACCTGCGCCGGAAGCTGATGCTGCGGCAGATGCTCCCGCCAGCGAAGAAAAGAAGGAGGACTGATCCATGAAGGTGAAGGTCCAGAAAATCGACGGGAAGGCGTCAGGCGACATCGAATTGAACGATGATGTCTTTGGTCTGACCCCGCGCGCTGACATTTTGCACCGAGTGGTGACATGGCAGCTGGAAAACCGCCGTGCCACGGCTCGCCCAACGCGTGAGCGTTCGGATGTTGCCCGTACTGGTAAGAAGTTCGGCGCTCAAAAGGGTTCAGGTGGCGCTCGTCACGGTGCTCGCTCTGCTCCGATCTTTATCGGTGGCGGTAAAGCCCACGGTGCGCGCAAGCGTGACTTCAACCAATCGCTGAACAAGAAGATTCGCGCGCTTGGTTTGAAGATGGCGCTGTCAACGAAAGCGGCAGACGGTCTCGTGGTCGTCGACAGCCTCAAGTTAAAAGACGCCAAGACAAAAGCGCTCAAAGGTCACTTCGAAAAAGCCGGTCACAATGGCAAAGTCCTGGTGATTGGCGGAGAAGACGTTGATGCTGATTTTGCGAAAGCGGCGGGCAACCTTCCGGGTGTCAATGTGATGCCGGCGCAGGGTGCGAACGTTTACGACATTCTCAATCACGACACGCTGATCCTGACCAAGGATGCGGTTGAAAAGCTGGAGGCGCGCTTCAATGGCTAAAAAGCAAGAGATTGATGCGCGTCACTATGACGTGATTTTGGCTCCGCACATCACTGAGAAGTCGACAATGGCTTCTGAGAACAACGCTGTGGTCTTCAAAGTCGCCAATGACGCGACCAAGCCGCAGATCAAGGAAGCCGTCGAAGCGATCTACGAAAAGAAGGTCGTTTCGGTGAACACCATCGTCACCAAAGGCAAGACGAAGCGCTGGAAGGGTAAGCCTTACAAGCGTTCCGACTTCAAAAAAGCTGTCGTTAAGCTCGCCGAAGGCGAGATGATCGACATCACTAGCGGTATCTGAGGCGGATCATGGCACTCAAGAACTATAAACCGACAAGCCCCGCGCGCCGTGGCCTTGTTTTGGTCGACAAATCAGGCCTCCACAAAGGTGGCCCGGTTAAGTCACTGACCGAAGGCAAGCGCAAAACCGGTGGGCGGAACAACAAAGGTCACGTGACAAGCCGCGGTATCGCTGGCGGTCACAAGCAGAAGTACCGCTACATCGACTTCAAGCGTCGTAAATGGGGTGTTCCTGCAACGGTCGAGCGGATCGAATACGATCCAAAC
>CAZOLE010000348.1:0-2071 GCA_964580445.1 uncultured Porphyrobacter sp. | reverse complement strand
ACACTTGGCGCTGCGATGATTTGGTTGATTGTTTCGGTTGCCTTCTCTTATGCCTTGTCCAATTTCGTCACATATCATGAAGGCTTTGGCTCGCTTGGCGCGATTGCCGCGCTGTTGATGTGGCTCTGGCTTTCGGCGATTTCTCTGCTGATCGGGGCTGAGATCAATACCGGATATGACGGACGCCTCGCTGCGCGCTTTGCAGCAAGCGTCCCGGCCGAAGCCTCCCCTATGGTGCCGAGCGAATAGTCTCCTGCCCGCCCATATAGCCGCGTAAGGCTTCAGGCACGGTGATGGAGCCATCCTCGTTTTGATAGTTTTCCAGCACAGCCACCAGCGTCCGGCCAACGGCAAGGCCAGAGCCATTTAGCGTGTGGACAAATTCCGGCTTTGGCTTTGGATTTTCTTCTGTCGCATCAGGGCGGTAGCGGGCATTCATGCGGCGGGCCTGAAAGTCTCCGCAATAAGAGCATGAGCTAATTTCGCGGTAGGTGTCCTGGCTGGGGAGCCAGACTTCAAGGTCATAGGTCTTGCGCGCGCCTGCGCCCATATCGCCTGCACAGAGCAGCATTTTGCGGTAAGGCAAATCGAGCTTCTGCAGGATGGCTTCGGCGCAGCCGGTCATGCGTTCAAGCTCTTCCAAGCCTTCTTCCTCGCCGCGCACAATCGATACCATCTCCACCTTGTTGAACTGGTGCAGGCGGATCATGCCCTTGGTATCGCGCCCTGCACTGCCCGCTTCTGAACGGAAGCATGGGGTGTGCGCGGTCATGCGCATGGGGAGCGTGGCCGCGTCGAGGATCTGTTCACGGACGAGATTTGTTAGCGGGACTTCGGCGGTGGGGATTGTATAGATATTAGTTTCGCCCTTTTCCAGCAGCTCCTTGTATCTAGCGTCCCGTTTCTTTCTTATATCTTCAATGTTCTTCGCACCATCTGTCGCTATCTTTAAGTTGTTGTGCAACGTATCCAACACGCTTTGCGGAACTGCTTGCTTTTCGACTAGAGCTATTGTCTGTTTTGACAAATTAGTTCGAGATTCATCAGTTTGCACGAGCGCTCGAATTAAATCTTCAGATGACAGCAACTCCGAAAAGGGCGTTATAAACTTGAACAAGTCCTCTTCGAACTTCGGTAACTGTGCTGTTCCCTTAAGCGCATAATCACGTACTAAAAGCGGCGGGCTTACCTCTTCATAGCCGTTCTCTTGCGTTTGCACGTCGAGCATAAACGCAGAGAGCGCGCGTTCCATCCGGGCCAGGTCTCCGCGCAGGGCGACAAAGCGTGAGCCGCTCATGGCGACCGCGCTTTCAAAGTCCATCATGGATTGGCCTTTGGCATTGACCAGCGCTTCGCCGAGGTCGGCATGGTCTTTGGGAGCAAAGCCCTCTTCCTTAAAATCGCGCCGCGTGCCCCATGGTTCGCCTTGCGGGACATTGCTCTCCTCGTCTTCGCCTTCGGGCACATCGCTTAGCGGGCGGTTCGGCAAGCCAAGCAGGATGTCATCTAGCTCCGTGCCAAGCGCGGTTTCCTGCTCGCCCATCTGCTCAATCGTTTCCTTGGCCTTGGCCACCTCGGCGCGCAGGCGCTCAAACTCGGCTTCATCGCCGCTGGCCTTGGCTTTGCCGATCAGCTTGGAATTGGCATTGCGCGCGCTTTCGGCCTCCTGCTTGGCGGTTTTGGCATTGCGCAACTGCTCATCAAGGGCGAGGATTTGCGGCACAATTTCATCGCCCAACCCGGCCTTTTTATGGTTCCAGCCAGCGATAAACGTATCAGGGTTTTCGCGGATCGCGCGCAGATCGAACATGAGGCGTATCTCTTTGTTTGTTTGCGGCGATGTCTAATCGGCTTTGGTGGAAATGTCATCCTTATTTGTTTGTCTCCGGCTTTGCGGGTTTTATGTTTGTTCCCGGTCGCGCTGAAGCGCGCCCATGGGACGCCGCTTCGCGGGCTCATGGCTGCCTTCTTGCTCCAACACCAACACCCGGACAGGGCTTCCCCTTCCGGTGATAGAGAGGGCTTCGGAGCCATCAGCTCGCGAAGCGACGTTCCATCGTGCGCTTTGCGC
>CAZOLE010000347.1:0-2072 GCA_964580445.1 uncultured Porphyrobacter sp. | reverse complement strand
ATTGAGGATCACTTTGAGAGCCTGCCCGAGCAAGTCGAGTTGGCGCGCAAACTTGCGAACACCAATCCAGATCGCGCTGTTGAAGCCCTTCAGCGCATGATCGATCCTCCAACTGATGAAAAGGCAGAGCCAGCGCGATGAGCGAGCTTGATGAAACCGAAGCCGATGGCGAGTCCAAAGTTGAGGTCGGACCAAAACTCACCCGAATAGAGCGGGTCGCCGTGCTCTTCATGCTGTTGGGTGATGACGATGCGGCAAGGTTGATGAGTTTGTTGGAGCCTGACGAGTTGCAAAAGGTTGGCAAAGCGATGTGCTCGTTGGGCGAAATTGATCAGGCATCCATGCTCGAGGCGCTTTCCGACTTCGCAGAAGAGGCAGCGCGCGAGATTGTCCCTGCGCAAGACCGTTCGCCGCAAGTACGCGCCTTGCTGGAACGCTCGTTGGGTCAAACCAAAGCTCAAAGCATGATGCTCAGGATCGAACCCGAAGCGCGCCCGCGCAGCATTGAAATGGCACGCTGGTTGGCGCCAAGTGTTTTGGTCGGTTTGATTGAAGATGAGCATCCGCAAGTTATAGCTGCATTGCTCTTGATGTTAGAGCCGGAACCCGCCGCAGAGGTACTCTCCTCGCTCATCCCTGAAGTGCAATCGGCGGTTGTCGAACGCGTCGCGCGCAGCGGACCTATTTCTGCCCAAGCGATTGCGATGATTGACTCACTCCTAACTCAGCGGATCGGTGCAAACTTTGGCGCAAATGCTCTGGTTCTGGGCGGCCCGCGCGATGCGGCTAGCCTCATCAATCTGGGAGCAGGCGATTTAAAGGGCAGTGTCCTGCCAGCCATTGCTCAACGCGATGCTCAACTCGCCGAGGCGATTGAAGACGAGCTGTTCACCTTCGAAATGCTGTTTGATCTTGATCCGCAGGCGATGGGCCGCTTGCTGCGCGACGTCGATAACGAAGCGTTGATCGATGCGCTCAAAGGCATTGAGGAAGACGCCCGCACGCCATTCTTTGCTGCCATGTCGAGCCGCGCGGCCGATGGTATTCGGGACGAGATCGAAATGCGTGGCCGCCTGAGTAAAGCCGAAGTGAATGCAGCGCAGCGCAAGGTTGTCGATCTGGCGAAGTCGCTGGCTGACCAAGGTGAAATCAGCATCGGAGCCGATGATGGCGAATTCGTCTGAGTGGTTGGGCGCGGTCGCCGAGTCTTCCACCCAGTTGCCCGATTGGATGGAAGCGGTGCCAGGCAATCGGTCCTTTAACGCGCGGCTGCCTTTCGCGGGTTTGACGCCGCCCGAGGTTGAGCCCGAACAGGTTATCGCTTCACAGCCGATCCCGGAGCCGCTGCTGGACCCGCAAGCAACACAGGTGGAACGCGCTTTTGCCCAAGGTGAAGCGCAAGGGCGCGCCGTCGCGAAAGCGGAATGCGCGCAGGAATTTGAGCGCCAGCGGGCATTGCGACTGGTGTTTCGTCAGCTTGATCAAGCGGCGATGGACACTCTTGCAAGCGAGCTTGCCACCACGGTCGAAGCTTTGTGCGCGCAAGCTTTGGGCGGGATAGAATTTTCGCGCGATACTCTTGTAGCGCAATGCGAAGCCGCCGCACAGAAACTTGGCAGCGCCGCTAGTGATTGCCGGTTGCAGCTGCATCCCGAAGACTTGGCAATGCTGGACGAAGAGAGCTGTTCGGCTTGGAATTCAGAAGCCAATCCGACGCTTGAGCGCGGGACGATCGTATTGATCGGGCCGGAAGGCGAAGTGAGCGACGGGCCTGAAGAATGGCGACGCGCGATTGCTGCGGCGTTACGCGGATGATTGCTGAGCTACAATTGGAATTGGCGCGCATGCGTCAGAGCGCAGTTGAAAGCGGACCAGTGATGACCGGGCGGGTTGTCGCTTGTGATAGCGGCTTGGTTGAGGTTTCTGGCCTGCCGCTGCCCATCGGTTCCTTGGGCGTCATTGATAGCGGGCCGGGCGAAGAGAGCCTTGCGGAAGTCATCGGATTTCGCGGCGGGCATTCGCTGATGATGCTGTTGGGCGATGCGGTGCTTTTGCGACCCGACGCGCAAGTG
>CAZOLE010000346.1:0-2087 GCA_964580445.1 uncultured Porphyrobacter sp. | reverse complement strand
GGATACGACGGCGGACGGCCCAAGGTCGCCGCCCATCGCGTCTATGGAAAGGACTGTTCGGGAGTTTCCCACGCGCCTGCCTGTCTTATCGCTGCCTGCTCTTTGCAGCGCAGGTTAGGCTTAAGCGTCGACTTCGTCCAGATCGACTTCATCAGCCGAAACAACGACTTCGCGATCAGCATAGTGGCCGCAAACGGCGCAAACGTGATGTGGGCGCTTAAGCTCACCACAATTGGAGCACTCGTTCGGGTTATCTGCCACGAGCGCATCATGCGAGCGGCGATTGTTACGACGCGAACGGGTAACTTTATTCTGCTGGACGGCCATGTCTCAACCTATCGTATCAGGGGGCATGTGCCCGGTTAATTTCTGCGTGTCTTTTTTGACAGTTCAGCGGCGTCTAGCGTCATCAAACGCCTGCGTCCAGCCTCAACTGACATAGAGCGGCGGAACATACTCGGATTCGTCTGTTTGGCAAGGAGATTCTAGCGCCAATTTGTGTATGTGAGGGACGTCATCCTATTCGCATAAGAAGTGCCCGTGTTAGCGCGTCGTGAAGCGCGGCAGAAACGAAAGCACTGCAGTTAACGCCCGGACTCGCTAAATTCGTCAAACAGGTCGCGCCATTCTCGTCTGGTTGATAGCGCGCCGGGCTTCATGGCGATATGGGTTCGGCTTTTGCGACGTCGCGTATCTCATGGAAATAATGCCTGATCATGCTGCACTCAACATGCTAATGCCAGAAGGGTCACAAA
Source organism: uncultured Porphyrobacter sp. (assembly GCA_964580445.1). Classification (GTDB taxonomy): domain Bacteria; phylum Pseudomonadota; class Alphaproteobacteria; order Sphingomonadales; family Sphingomonadaceae; genus Erythrobacter. The sequence continues at coordinate 1,332 of CAZOLE010000346.1, read as the reverse complement.
ACGGGATCAACCCAAAAAGAAATTCCTGTGCGCTTGGCGGCTCAGGTCGTTTTAGCCGGAGGCGTGTGGACCCTGAGCCATGAGAATTATGTCGGCTGTTCAAGCATGTTTCTGATGGCCGCGATGTCGTCTGATATAATGCCATGCATGCGACCCTGCACCTCGCAAAGGGTGACGTTGGCACCAATGTTCTCCAAAACAGTTTTGCTTTTATGGACGCGCGCAATGGGGATCACGGGATCATCCTTGTGGCAGCCCAAATGTATCGCAGCACCCTTCAGACAACTATCATAGTCAAATTGCTTAGGAACATGTCCGTTCAAAGCCTTGCGCGGGCCTTCATCGCTTTGTGACGTTCCCAAAAGCCCGCCGGACATCGCCACAATCCCGCGCCAAGGTTTTGGGTGCCGCGCGGCATGTTCCAAGATAAGACAAGCACCCTGACTAAAGCCCGTTAGGACGGTTTTCTCTGGCCCGAAACCCTGTTGGGCAAGATCATCCATGATCGCGGAGAAGCGTCTTAACGCCGAACTCAATCCAGGCTCATTCTTCTCGAGCGGTGCGAGGAAAGTCTCACCCCACCAAGACCGACCGGCAGCTTGTGGCGCGATCCATGCGACGTTTGGAACATTCACCTGGGACGCTAATTTCAGTATGTCGCCTGAGACGCCATAGCGCCCATGGGCCGCCAAAACAACGAGATGCGCGTCCTTTAGCGGTGCGCCAGAAAACTCGATCGGGCAGTTCTGATGTGGGTCATTTGATCGGGTCAAAGTCAGCTTTCTGGCCATCGATTGGATGCTCAGTTTAGCCGACTTGGCAAGAAAACCTACTCGGTTCTGCACTTGCTGCGCGGAGTATAATACCACCTATTCTTAAGATAGTAGCCCCGAGGGTCGTGGCGAAGGGCATCAATGCCGCATGGCTCACCCGATATGGGGAATGATCCGACCGTGCGCGCTGATGTGATCGCATGTGGCGGCGATGCGGGAGATGGCGCGGTCTTTTATCAGCCCGGTCTACGAATTGGCTTGCACTTATAGCCGACGGTGGAACGACACCGCCCCATCACGCAACCAGGGACAGTTGCCACCATGACCGGGTGCATTTTGTTCCGGCTGACAAAATACGGAGTTGGAGCGCCGAGCAATGATCTTGATGACGCCTCGAATTTTCCGATCTATGAATGCATCCTGAACGATGAAGAGATCATCGCAGTCCTTAACGACACCAAATCAACTTGCCCGGAGGAAATCCGCGCCTGTCATAGTGAAATGGAAGATCGACCATGAAACAAAGCGTTTTTGCAATCCTTGCGCTGCTGACAACTAC
>CAZOLE010000345.1:0-2088 GCA_964580445.1 uncultured Porphyrobacter sp. | reverse complement strand
GGCCATACTCGCCACCGCGACCGTCGCAGGATTGGTATTGGATAGTGGCATCGGCTTTAGCGGGGTGATGATGGTTGCACTTGGGGTGACGGCCGCAGCGTTCGTCTTCGCCAACTACCCCAAGGTCAAAACGCCCAAGCGCTCAGAACTTAAGCAAGGCAACCCTAAACAGATGGTCTCGCGCGTGGAACTATGGCTGGAAGCGCAAAGAGGTTTGCTGCCTGCTCAAGCTACAGAGATTGTCGATCAGATGGGTAGTCAGCTGGACGCACTAGAGACTCAGCTTGAGAGCATGGACGAAACCCATCCTGCCATGTCGGAGGTTCAGGAGTTGGTTGGCGAGTATATCCCAGAGACAATCGACAACTACCTCAAAGTGCCCGCTCATTTGCGGGGCGAGGAACACGCTGGCAACACTGCGGATGAGCGCCTCATTGCGAGTCTTACCAAGCTTTCTGACGAGATTGGCCGGGTGACGCGGCGTTTAGCGGAGGGTGCTTTGGATGATCTTGCGGTCAAGTCGCGCTATCTTGAATATCGCTACGGCGGCGATGAATTGTTGGAAGACTTAAACGGCTCTCCGGATACCGGCGTTCCATTGCCTGACCTGTCTGTCTCTACCACCAAACAGCCGCGCTGAACCGATATGCGTGTGACCCTTCCTCACACACTTGGCCGCGAGGAAGTGCGCCGCCGGATGCATGAACATGGGCATGAGATTGCCGACCATTTCCCCGCTGGCATGGCAAGTGTTGAAACCAGCTGGCCGGATGAAGATCGGATGAATTTGACTGTTTTGGCAATGGGACAACGGATCGAAGGTCAGATCGAGATAGAAGATGAATCGGTCTCAATCGAAATGGACTTACCACCTATGCTCAGTTTCCTAAGCGGGGTGATCGAAAGCGCTGTCAGCAAACAAGGCGGCAAATTGCTTGAGTAAGCGAGGTGTTCAATCTGAGCCGTTGACGCTGTTTTGAACCGGTTCCCAACTCGCTTTATGCCGCGCGGGTGAGCAGCGTTATCCCTGCATCGCTGAAATCAAGCGTATCAAGCGCAGCGGTATAGAGGCACTCCCCTGCCCCAGCTCGTGAGTCCGAACCGGTCGCGCGAACTTCCCCTGCCAATGGCAGGACCAAGGCATCATTGGGATAAGCCGCGCAAACTGCCGCATCGAGTGCGCCTTCGATCCGGTCGAGCCGAAAATGCGCGCCATCTATCAATGTCGAGCCACGCTCAGCCACCGTACCCATGTGTTCTGCGGCATATTGCGTGCCTTGCGCCACAGCGATTGCGCGCTCCAAATGCAGTTCGCGAGGCCGCCCGTAGTCATACAGCCGGAACGTCGTATCGCTGTTCTGTTGGATTTCGACCAATGACAGGCCCGGCCCAATTGCGTGGACTGTCCCTGCGGGCAGATAGAAGATGTCGCCCGCGCTAACATCGTGCCACGTCAAAAGGCTCTCAATTGTCCCATCGCGCGCGGCCTGTGCCATGTCTTCGCTGCTAATCGGCTCGTCAAATCCAATGGCCAGCTGCGCGCCCGGTTGTGCATCAAGCACCAGCCAGCATTCTTCTTTGCCATCCTCACCGTCGAGCGCGTTGGTGTTAGATGGGTGGACTTGGACAGATAGCTTTTCACTGGTGAAGAGATACTTGACCAGCAAGTGATCATGTTCGGACGGAGGTTCGAACCATATCTCGCCAATGCGTTGACCTTCGGGAGCGGAGAATGGTGCGGGCAAAGCCGTGCGTCCCCAAACCTTCTCAACCATCTTAGTGGGTAGTTGTCGCACGGTGTTCATTGGTTTTCTGCACCGGGCAATTTACCGACTTTTTGTGCGCCATCGCGCGTCGTCACCAGCACCTCACCGTCAGAGACGATGATGCAAACATCCTCCAACCCGATCGCGGAAACGCGCAGGCCATCGCTCGATACAAGTACATTGCTGCAATCGACCAAGTCCGCGCTGCCGCTTGTGACATTCCCCGCCTCATCAACGGCTCCGGGTGCGGCGGACATCGCGTCCTGAAGCGCGGCCCAATTGCCGATATCCGACCAGCCCATATCAGCGGGAACCATCGCAG
>CAZOLE010000344.1:0-2103 GCA_964580445.1 uncultured Porphyrobacter sp. | reverse complement strand
GTTCCGCGCAGGAACCGGACTTTGCAAAGTCCGGTAAGGGGTGGCGGCGGTGCGAGACTAAGTACAATTTCGCCGCGACTGCGCCAACGACTGCTTCTTTGTCTCAGGTCGGTTTGCGTTTGGACCATCCGTGCGACCAAAGCGCTTGCCGAAACGGAACGACTAGCTTCCGGGAGAACCGAGACGGTTCGCTTATGTTGCCTTTCCTTGCGCTTGCTAGTTCGTCGGGTTATCCATACTCGCGGGGGTTAGCGGGATAGCAATCGCGTATGTTAAGGATTAGTTCCGAAGTTGCCTCGCGCCTCACCCACCAGGCATGGCGGGAAAATACCGACAAGATTGCGCGCGGCGTCCAACGAGACTTTTCCCTCCCGATAGTCTACGAAGTACTTTTGGAACGTGTGCGTAAGATAGTGTCCCGCTGCAACTCTGCTCGGATTACGCAATACGAAAATCTGTACATCATTGCCGCATGGGATGCAGTCTATGGCGGGATGGAGGCGCGTGACCCAACAGGCGAACTGACGGCCATCATTGAGGGTCCTGATGCGGAGGCGATCAAGCTCGTCTCGCTGCGGGCCAGACTTGACGAGCTCCACCAGGACGGGCTGCTTGATGGCTGAGTCCCCAGGTGACGTGCAGGCCAAAGCCCAGCCTGGTGCCTATCGCTCACCGGGCGCGGTCGATAGCCCGGCTTGCAATTGCACGGGCTGCATCACGGTAGAAGCCTGCTTTGTGGACGCTTGGGCGACCCCGATAACCCGCGGTTCACTTTCGGTCGAAAGTGAGACCAAGGGAACCATCGTCAACGGTAATGCTGAAACGGAGTCCCTCGCGACCCATGGCGTAGTGGATGGCGAGACCGAGACCGCCCCGATTGAAGAACTGGGGACATTCTACCATCCCGATGTGGGATCGGGTATGGTCACAGCCCAACTTGTGCCAAGCGGCAACGATCTACCTGCTGCGATGGACGCTCTTGGCACCACGCTCACAGGCTTCCGCGACGCCACGCTGACGCGTTTGGAACCTTACCTGAGCGAATGGCTCAATGATGGCCTTTTGAGCGTCCCGGCTGCAGGCGCGCGCGGGCTGGGGCAAGGCTTGACCATCTGGTGGCAAGGCGAGTCTGATTTCTGGAATGGCGTCAGCTCTTATGCGATGGAGATGTCCCAAGCCTCGATAAATGTTGTGAAGGGTTATCTTCGGGAGAAGACGCTTTCTGAAAAACTTCAGATGCTCTCACCCTTACGCTTAGCGTCTATGCTTGGCAAAGACCTCGGCAATCACATCGCGGGTGAGCTGGTTGAGTTGTTCAGCGACATGGACGATCTCGCAGATTACGCCCAACTGATCTTCACGGCGTTGAAAGAGCTTGCCAGCGGTGTCGTCAACCGCATGGAAGCGGCGTTCGACAGCCTTAAAGATCTCCCCGGTGCATGGGGCGAAATGTTCGCCGAGGCCATCGACAAAGGCCAGGACTGGATCGAAACCTTCATCCTCATTGCAAGTGAGACGAACGCTTTCGAGTATCTGTTCTCGCTGCTTGGCGTCATAGCGATGTCCATGCCCCCGAACTTTTGGGCAGAGATGATCGCGGTGGGTGTTGGCTTCCTGCTGCCCGAGCTGATCATTGAGCTTATCATCATGCTCATCGTGGGGCTGACAGGTGGCACGGCGTTCCCGGCTTTGGCAGCACGGGCAGGCGTATTCCTCGCCAAACTGCGGAAACTAGGCAAGACGGTCAAAGCCGCCGACGTTCTTGCTGAGATCGTCAAAGCGTTCAAAAACATCGCTTCCGGTCTCGCCCGGATCGGAAGGGCACTGCGGAAGCTTCTAGACGATGTCGGAGAGGCTGCGGCGGGTGGCGTCGCCCGCATCCGGCGACAGCTCAACCAATATACGGTGGAGATTGACCCGAATACGCTCGGCATGAACGGCGGGAACATCAAGATCGTAAGAAAAAGCTTAGGAAAGCAAGTTCCTTATGGGAGCACGCAACTCAGCCAAGCGGCTCAAGCCCATCGCCGACAAAACAACATTACCGGCAAGACTAACGTGGCCGTGTTTGAGTATGTTGATGAGAAAGGCAATCTTCAAACC
>CAZOLE010000343.1:0-2114 GCA_964580445.1 uncultured Porphyrobacter sp. | reverse complement strand
GCGTTAGTGAGCTGAGAAAAAATGACCACCGAGCTATCCACCACCTTCAACCCCGCCGATATCGAAACGCGATGGTATCAGCATTGGGAAGAGACCGGCGCGTTTCGCCCTGAGCGTCCTGATGCGGAGCCCTTCACGATTGTGAACCCTCCGCCAAACGTGACGGGCTCGCTGCATATCGGCCACGCGCTCGACAACACGTTGCAGGACATTGTCATCCGTTATGAACGGCTGCGCGGCAAAGACGCGCTGTGGGTGGTAGGAACCGATCACGCTGGGATCGCCACACAAATGGTGGTCGAGCGTCAATTGGAAGAGCGGCAGGATAAGCGCACCAATTATTCGCGCGAAGACTTTGTAGACAAGGTGTGGGAATGGAAAGCCGAAAGCGGCGGGCAAATCACGCACCAATTGCGGCGGCTTGGTTGTTCGATGGATTGGTCGCGCGAGCAATTCACGATGGACCCGCATTTCGACAAGGCCGTGCTCAAGACCTTTGTTGATCTGTACAATGACGGTTTGATCTACCGCGACAAACGGTTGGTCAATTGGGACCCTAAGCTGAAAACCGCGATCAGCGATCTTGAGGTCGAGCAACAGACTCTTCCCGGCAGTTTCTGGCACTTTAAGTACCCGTTGGCCGCCGATGAAAACGGAAATGCTGTGACGCTGGATGATGGCCGCGATTACATCGAGGTTGCGACCACGCGCCCCGAAACCATGCTCGCCGATATGGCGGTTGCGGTGCACCCTTCTGATGAGCGCTATGCCAGCGTTGTGGGCAAGCACGTTGTTCTGCCGATAACCGGTCGGCGCATTCCGATTGTCGCCGATGAACACGCCGATCCAGAGCTGGGTTCGGGCGCGGTGAAGATCACGCCGGGGCATGACTTCAACGATTTTGACGTGGGCAAGCGCGCAGGCTTTGCGGCGGGCGAAATGCTCAACATGCTCGATGGTGATGCCAATGTTTGCCAGACGGCGGACGGATTGGTGCCCGACGAGTTTATCGGCCTGCACCGTTTCAAGAAAGACGGAGTGCCCGGCGCACGCGAGGCGGTGGTTGCCCGGCTAAAGACGGACGGCCACCTGATCCCGCACATCGCCAAGACCAAAAAGGGCGAAGAAGTCGAACACGACGCCGAGCCGCGCCAAATCGCGACGCCATTCGGTGATCGCGGCGGTGTGGTGATTGAGCCTTGGCTGACCGATCAGTGGTATGTTGATGCGGAGAAACTCGCCGCAAAGCCGATCAAAGATGTCCGCGATGGCACCATCGAAATCGTGCCCAAAAGCTGGGAAAAGACGTTCTTCAACTGGATGGAAAATATCCAGCCTTGGTGCGTCTCGCGCCAACTGTGGTGGGGCCACCGGATACCGGCTTGGTTCGACAAAGATGGCAAAGCCTACGTTGCGCCAAGCGAGAAAGAAGCGCAGGCGCAGGCTGGCGACGGCGTTGAGCTAACCCGCGACGAAGACGTCCTCGACACATGGTTCTCCTCCGCCCTGTGGCCCTTCGCGACGCTCGGCTGGCCGGAAGACAATCAACCGCTGCTCGAAAAGCACTTCCCCAACAATCTGCTCATCAGCGGCTTCGACATCCTGTTCTTCTGGGATGCGCGGATGATGATGATGGGGCAATACAATATGGGGCGGGGCCCGTGGCCCAAGCTCTATCTCCACGGCCTCGTCCGCGCCGCCGACGGCGCGAAAATGTCCAAGTCGAAAGGCAATGTCGTCGATCCGCTCGGCCTGATTGAGCAATATGGCGCCGACGCTTTGCGGTTCTTTATGGCGGCGATGGAAAGCCAAGGCCGCGACATCAAAATGGATGACAAGCGTGTCGAGGGGTATCGCAACTTCGCGACAAAACTCTGGAACGCGACCCGCTTTTGCCAATCAAACGGCATCGGTGCATCCAGCTCTTTGCAAGCACCCGCAGCGCGGCTTGCGGCCAACCAATGGATCATTGGCGAAGTTCAGCAATGCCAAAAGGAATTGGACAAGGCGATGGCCGAGCTGCGCTTTGATGCAGCCGCCAACACGATCTACCAATTCACGTGGAGCCGCTTTTGCGATTGGTATCTGGAGATCATCAAACCAATCCTACAGAT
>CAZOLE010000342.1:0-2125 GCA_964580445.1 uncultured Porphyrobacter sp. | reverse complement strand
GGCAATTGCTGCTAAAAGGGCACGAGGAAGTGCGCCAAGCGCCCGACCCACTGGTTTCTGCGCAAATGGCTTTGCTGCGCGCGCTCCATGCGAGCGAACTGCCCGACCCGGGTAAGCTGGCCCGGCGGATTGAAGAGATTGCGACAAGCGCTCAGGCAAGCAGCGCAACCGGCAGTGATGCCGCACCGACGGGTGCTCCGAGCGCTTCGGGTTCGCTCGATTGGGCGGAACTGGTTGAGCAGGTCGATAATCAAGGTCACCTGCGCGTCGCTCAAATGATGCGCGACCGGGTCCGCGTGATTGAGCTAGCGCCAGAACGCTTGGTCTATGAGCCGGCTGACAAATACCCGGATGATCCGGCGCCAGAAATTCGCGATGCTTTGTTCAAAGTCACCGGCAGACGCTGGATGATCGAGAAGAGCGAAGGCAATGCAAGGCCTTCTTTGCGTGAACAGGTTGAAGCCGATGCCAAAGCACGTGGCGAACGCATCCGTTCTGATCCCTTGGTCAAAGCCACGCTCGACGCATTTCCCGATGCTGAACTGATTGACCCCGCAGACAACGTCGCTCGCGTTTCAAACGGGCACTAAATACACGGAGATACCCTTATGAAAAGTATGGAAGAAATGATGCAGGCGGCCCAGCAAGCGGCCGAAACGATCCAAAACCAGATGAACGACATGCAGGTAAAGCTGGATGCGATGGAAGTTGAAGGCGCAGCCGGTGGCGGTCTGGTAAAGGTTCGCGCGACTGCCAAAGGGCGCATTCTTGGCGTCAGCATCGACGACAGCCTGATGAAGCTCGAAGAAAAGCAGATGGTCGAGGATTTGGTGACCGCTGCGTTCAACGACGCACGCGACAAAGCCGACCGAGTCTCCGCCGACCAGATGAAAGAGATGCAAGGCGGGATGGGCCTGCCACCGGGCTTTAACCTGCCAGGCATGGGGTGATCGCTGTGACGGTGCACAAGGTCATAAATGGTGCGCTTGTCACTGTCGCAGTATTGGTCGGCGCTGTGATGGTGAACGCGCAAGAGACGCTGCGACCGAAATCGTCTGAGTCTCAAGCCAAAGTCACAACATCCATGGGGCCAATTTGCTGGGCTGCGATTGTCGAGGTTGCCTATCAAGTTTCTTCGCGTTGCGACTATGGTGACAAGTCGGCCACCAATGAAACTGTCGAAGCGTACGAGCGCGCGCGGAAGCAGTTAGGCGATAAATTTCTTGCAAGCGGATGGAGTGAGAAATCACTTCAAGCGTTCAGAACAGACCAAGGTGGTGTGGAAACCCCGACGGAGCAATTGTGCGAGGTGGAAAGCGATTCCGATACAAGCCAATTCTTGTTGTCGCTCGCTCAGGAAAGGCCTGAGAATATCGAAGCAATCACGCAGCAAATGATTGCGACCCCAGGGAAGCCCAAATGGGGCACCTGCTTATAGCTCTTGCAAACCACTCCACATCCACAGCTTCCTTGCCCCTGCCATTGCGGGAGGGCGAGGTGGTTCCCATATTCATTGAAACGGCGCGCAGACCTCTCTTTTAACCGCGCGCCACGGACATTTTATGACACAGCATTTTCCTCTCCTTCCCCTGCGCGACATTGTCGTTTTTCCCGGCATGGTCGTCCCGCTCTTTGTTGGGCGTGACAAATCGGTCGCGGCACTCGAAGCGGCAATGGAAGCGTCGAAAGACATCTTCCTGCTCGCGCAGCTTGATCCGGCTTGCGATGATCCGGAGGCGGATGAGCTTTACGACATTGGCGTGGTTGCGCAGGTGCTGCAATTGCTGAAGTTACCTGATGGCACGGTGCGGGTATTGGTGGAGGGTTCGCACCGCGCGAAACTGTCGAACATGCGGGCCGAGGGCGACTATGTCCTTGCCGAGGTTGATATCATCGAGCCGGAAACGGTCGCGGGCAGCGAAGTCACCGCATTGATGCGGCAAGTGACCGAACAATTCGGCGAATATGCCAAGCTCAACAAAAAGCTGGGCGATGACGCCAAAGTCGACCTTTCCGAAGTCGATGATGCCGGTGAACTGGGTGATACGATCGCAGCGGCAATCAACACCAAAGTTTCCGACAAACAATCTCTGCTCACTGAACCTGACCCGCTAAAGCGACTTGA
>CAZOLE010000341.1:0-2129 GCA_964580445.1 uncultured Porphyrobacter sp. | reverse complement strand
CATCTGTAGTTGCTTTTTTTTCAGCTCCGCTGGCTGCGCAAGAGGAAGATTCTGAGTTCGAGACATTCACGGACGAGATTATCGTAACCGGCGAAGGACTGGAAGAGGCACCGTCGACGGGTGCCTATTCGATTACGACTTTGCCGCGCGATCAGATCGTGTCGAGCGGTTCTGGCCGGATCGAAGATGTGCTTGAGAACGTCGCTGGATTTCAGCAATTCCGCCGTTCAGATAGCCGGTCTTCCAACCCCAGTGCGCAAGGGGTAACTCTGCGAGCATTAGGTGGGAATGCGACAAGCCGAGCGCTTGTTTTGTTGGACGGGGTTCCGATCGCCGACCCGTTCTTTGGCTATATCCCGCTAAGCGCCATCTCACCAGAAAGCCTTTCGGGTATTCGTGTTACTCGCGGTGGCGGTTCGGGGCCGTTTGGTTCTGGCGCTTTGGCCGGAACGATTGAGCTCGAAAGTGCTGGTCCAGATACGCTTGGGCCGGTTGCGGCAAGCGTTTTGATCAATGACCGCGCTGAAACAGAAGCAAGCGCAGCGATTGCACAGGAACTTGGTGCTGGCTTTGCTGTCGTAAGCGGGCGTTGGGATCGCGGGCGCGGGTTCTTCACTACGCCTGTCGATCAACGTGTGCCCGCCACAGCGCGCGCCGCGTTTGACAGTTGGTCGGTTGGCGCGCGTGCCGTGGCTCCGCTCACCAGTAGCGTTGAGTTGCAAGCGCGCGTGGGTTTGTTCGATGATGCACGGACCTTGCGGTTTGAAGGCGCCGATTCAACCAGCGAAGGACAGGATGCGAGCATCCGGCTGGTGGGTCGAGGCGATTGGCAGTTCGACGCGCTCGCCTATGTCCAAGCGCGCAATTTCTCGAACATTGTCATAAGCTCAACGCGCTTTGTGCAAGTGCTAGACCAACGCAACACGCCCTCCACCGGAGTTGGCGGTAAGCTTGAATTACGCCCGCCGATTGCTGAGGGGCACACGGTGCGCCTTGGCGTTGATTATCGCCGTGCCGAAGGTGAACTGCAGGAGGAGGCGTTCAGCGCGTTCACGACGCTTCTTACAGAGCGCCGAAGAGCCGGGGGGAACACCGCCAATCTTGGATTCTTTCTGGAAGATGATTGGCAGATTGGACCGATACTGCTGACCGGCGGCCTGCGCGCGGATCATACCGCGATTGAGGACGGGTTTTTCCGTGCAGTCGACGCGGGCGGCGCTTTGGTGAGCGAGACGATTGCAACCGACCGTTCCGACTGGGCATTCAATTGGCGGGCTGGTGCGCGAGTGTACGCTACGCGCCGGATCGAGCTTCGAGCCGCAGCTTACTCCGGATTACGGTTGCCGACGTTGAACGAACTCTACCGCCCTTTCGTAGTGTTCCCTGTTGTCACTCAGGCCAATGCTGAACTCGAAAATGAAAGGCTGCGCGGTTACGAAGTTGGCATCGATTGGCAGCCCGCACGCGATGTACAGTTTTCGTTGACCGCGTTCGACAATCGGGTCGAAAACGCGATAGCCAACGTCACGCTCGCGCCAAATTTGCGCCAGCGACAGAACCTACCCGCGATTGATGCGCAGGGTATTGAGGCTGCGCTTGGCGCGAAGATTGGCCAGTTCTCAATCGATGCCTCGCTTGCCTACACCGACGCGACCATTGATGGACAAGGCACATCTATTGCGCTCGATGGCAACCGACCGCCGCAAACACCCGAATTTGCCGCATCCGCGACATTTGCTTGGCGACCAGCGCAAGGGTGGCGCTTGGCCGGAACGCTGCGCCATGTCTCCGATCAATTCGAAGATGATCAGGAAACCGACCAACTTGCGGCGGCAACAACCCTTGATTTGTTTGCCCAAGCGCCACTGTTTGACCGCTTTTCGATCATCGCTCGGGCCGAAAATCTGTTCGACGAGATGGTTGTAACGCGAAATTCCAATGGCGCGATCGATTTGGGAGCGCCAAGAACTGTATGGCTGGGGTTACGCTTCGGTTACTGAGCATCGCGATTGCTTGATCTCTTGACGCTACGGAATCCCGAGAAATCACCAGAATGCGGACCGAAATTCGCCGCAAAAGTATTGTTGTATTTATATGACACCTAGAGAGTAACCTATCGCGGACTCTTG
>CAZOLE010000340.1:0-2135 GCA_964580445.1 uncultured Porphyrobacter sp. | reverse complement strand
CATCATAAAGCCCGCACGCGAGCTCCATTGCGGCTTGTCTGCGCGGTCTGTCTCGTCCCCCTCCCGCATCGCCGTTTTTGCCGATGTCATTGAGGCGCGCTCGGCAGTTGACTGTCATCCCCGATCCGGGCGAACCATCCAAAAATGAGGCCAAGCAGTGTTATGGCCGCCACCGCGAAATAGGTCGCACTGTAGCCCCAACCTTCGACCAGCCAGCCCGAATTGCCTGACATAAGCGAGCGCGACAAGTTGGGGACGGCCATGAACAACGCGAACTGGCTCGCCGCGATCAACGGATTACAGATCCGCATGGCCCACACGATCGCGCTGATCGCTAACGTAACGCAGAGGATATACATCGCAGCCGACAGCGCGATGAAAGCGAGATCGCCTTGCCAGATGGGAAGGGTGAGCCCGGCAATCGCGGCCAACAGCGCAATCATTACGAACTGACCGAGTAGCGACCGGCGCAGGCCAAACATGCGCTCAAGCGCAATCGGAACGAAAAGCGCAAAACCCGCAGAAACGATGTTAATCAGCGCGCCAAAGCTTGCGTAGCGCTCGCTCGACCAACCAAGCCGTTCAACGGCAAGCGTCGGATTGACCGCATCGGAAAACGCCATATACGCCCACCCGCATCCGGCCGCGATCAGAAACATCATGGTGCGAGGCGAGAAGACCGACACGAAAACACCCGACAGGATCGGCCACCACGCATCGTGCTGGCGTTCTTCGCATTCAGACGACGCCTGTCCCCGTGTCCATGGCAACAACCGCTCACCCGGGCGCTCGCGGAACACGCTCACGAACAGCGAAGCACAGGCAACCATTGCGGCAAGAATGAGCGCAGTCGTCGCCACTCCACCGGATGAAAGCGTTTGTCCGGCCAGGAAACCGGACACAGCCATTCCAGCGGTTTGGCTGGCGAACATAATGCTGTTGATTGGCGTGCGCTCGTTTTCGGGAACGATGTCCACCACCATCCCATCCACCGCGACATCGTTGAAAGTCCCGCACAGATTGAGCGCAAAGCACAAGGCAGAAAGAAGTGCGATATCGCTAGCGCCGGGCGACGTGAACGCCATCACAATCAACGCGGCTATCATCAACACGTGCGCGAGTAAGATCCACCCGCGTCTGCGCCCCATCGGTTTGTATGCGAAGCGGTCCATTATGAGGCCGTTGAAGAGCTTGGTGGACCACGGCAGCAGGGCGATACCGACAAACGCACCGACTTCGAGAGGCTTCGCACCCGCCTCAACGAGCCATGCTGGAAGCGCAATCAGCGACAGGCCCAGAGGCAGGCCTTGAAGAAAGTAAAGCACGATGACTGCCGCGAAACGTGCGATGCGGTGTTCGGAAAGTGCCGGAAATGTGGTCGGATGCGATTGCGCGCCTGTCGCGAATGTGTGTGCCATGTTTATGGACCTCTGTACGCTTACGTGAGCGGCGAAGCGGGGCTTGAATCGATGGGCGTATCGTGGGTGGACCAGCTGTCGATGGTTAGAAGCCATCGGCCCGAGGGATCGCGGCGATAGATGCATGTGCCTTTGCCGGTTTCGCCAACTTGCGAACCATCTTCACGCGACCGGTACAGGGCAGTGTAGGTGTAGCGGCTAACCGCAAGGTCGCCTGACTGCTCCAATGCGTGCTGGCTCTTGTCCCAAGACGCCTCAAACTCGGCAAAAAAGCCGTTGGCCCACGCTTGAACCGCCTCTTTGCCGATCAGCTCGGGTTCGCCGGGTACCTGGAAAACAACATCATCGCTCATCAGCGTAAGGATGCGATCGGTATCGTTTGAATTGATCGCGGCAACATAGTTTTCATGAAGATCACTGGTTGACGCGGCGGATAGGGTGATGGTCACGATTGGTTCTTCCTTCTGTGTCCGATTGGATAAGCCTCCGGAGGGCGGCTGGGTTGCATGTCCACCCCTGCGACCGTGTTCGAGCCAGGCTGCCAGATCAGCGGAAACGCCCGCCTCCATGGCTGCGCGGTAATCGACGAGGTCTTGTTCGGTGAGGATGCCGCGCCAGCGCTCGTTGGTGCCCTTGTGGAGGAAGGTGTCGGCCCCGCCCTTGAAGGCCTGTGCGGCAAGTCCCAGCATATGCGCGCCGTCGCGCTTCATGCTGTCA